>JBDSBN010000262.1:0-5849 GCA_039921585.1 Ginsengibacter sp.
TCGTTGGATTTTGTGATGATGTTTATTCCAAGCGAGCCGGCTTATATTGCCGCATTACAACATGATAGCAACCTTTGGAATTTCGCCTATGATAAACGAATCCTGCTATTAAGCCCAACCAATCTGATCACTTCTTTAAAACTGATTGTGGATTTGTGGAAAAGAGAATATCAGAATCAAAATGCACTTGAGATAGCTGACAGAGGTGCTAAGCTCTACGATAAATTTGTTGTGTTTGTAGAAAATTTAACTTGTGTTGGAGATCATTTGGATAAAGCAATAGATAAATATGATGCCGCATTTAAACAACTCAGCACGGGCAATGATAATTTGGTTTTGCAGGCAACCAAGTTAAAGAATCTCGGATTAAAAACTAAGAAGGAGTTGGCAGATGGATTGGTGGATAATTCACTATCAATTGAATAGAATTTATAAATCCATCTGATTTATTCCCCTTCTGGATTTATTGAAAGTTAATTTACAAAAAGAAAAGTTGGTTTGATAATATTCTTAAAATTAAATATCCCGATCAACTTAACTGGGATATTTAATTTTAAGAACTCAGATAAATCTACTTCCCCGCCTCCTTAGCTGCCAATAAATAAATCAAAGAAGCTGTCCCATCCATCGTTGGTTCATTGGTGCTGTAATCACGATAGTCATCATGATACACCGCCAAATTGCTTTGGAAGGGAGCATAAGTATCCACATTGTAAAGCTGGATCCCGATAAGGCTCTTAAATATACTGGTATATACAGGGCCATCAACAAGACCACCATTTATTGGCCAGTTTTTTAAATGTGTATAAGCTGCATGTGGATCTACAGGCGTATCTCCCCAGGATGGTAAGCCATACACCATACTTGTGCCCCAAGGATTTAAACCGAAAAGCCAATCAAAATTTGCTTGTTCCAAATCCTCAAAATCTCTGCTGGCGGTTAGTTGACGATACCAATAGCATTGAATAGCAAATGAGGTGGTCAAATTATTACTGCACCAGATAAAAGGTACTCCTCTGTAAAAGGCGTTTTCTTTCGCTCTGCTCCAAACTGCTTCGATTCCTTGTTTGTAATAACTTATTAATGTATCCCTTTTAGCTCCTTTTAATTGTTTGGCTAATTCATAATGGCCCAAATTTATAAACGGATAATACTGATAATGATTTGCTGTGTCAGTAAAAAGCCAGGGAGTTATTTTTTCCTTTTGAGAATAGTGAAAAGCAGAATCCAGGTATCGCTGATCGTTTTTCTTTTCTTTAAAATATTTCGATAAATAACCTAAGGAGGCAAAGCCCAATTCCATATCATCCGTCCAGTTTTCTTCTGCATAAATGTAGGGCGATTTAACTGAAACAGTTTGCGTAACTCCGGGTTTGATCAACGCATAATCAATGGCACTCTTTGCTTTGCTTAATAATGTTTGCGCATAAGCCGGATTTTTTTGATCAAAAATAGTTGCTCCGAGAGAAAAGGAACTTGCAAACTTGGCTGCCGTAGAACTCGTGCCTTTTGTATCATTCATAAACTTTCCGCGTTGTTGGGGTTCGCCATTAATAAAATATACAGGCCGCTGATTGCCCCTCCCATAAAAAGGATCATTTTTAGGTATTCTTAAACTCTCGTGATCCCGATCATCAGCCAATTGATTAAACATCCAATCTGGCCGTGGGTGCATTTTTAATAACCAATCCAGTCCCCATTTGGCCTCATCCAATACATCTGCAATGCCGTTTTTACCATCCAATCCATTTGCTTGTTTTTCATCTCCAAACACTGTTGGGAAATCGCGATACGCTGCCAGTAGGTGCCAGGTAGCATTGGCTGAAGTGGTGGAATATTGTAAATAGTCTGAAGCATCGTGCCAGCCGCCGGATGCATCTATGAAAGTGCTGTCTTTCATTGGCCCATAAAGTGTATACCCGTCATCTGTATGGCAACTATCCTGTAAAAATGGATTGAAACCGCTTCTTTGTTGACGCATGTAAAACAAACAGAAGTCGGCAGTGCCTTTATAAACATCTTTATTTATTTTAAAAACAGGTGACTTTGCATCACCAGCTTTTAGATAATAAACACCGGGTTTTTTAAACGAAGAAAAATTCAATCGATACGTATTGTCAAATGGTCCATATGCGCCAAATGGATTTCCTGCCTTCTGTGAAAGAACAGCTTTCCCGGTGGCAGAATCGACTAACTCAAAATTAGTGAGAGCTGAATGATCCTTTGAGCACCAAACTGCTACTTTCACGCCGTCAGGTGTGTAACCGAGCTGATTAATCCTTATCCATTGCTGAACGGGTTCTTTTTTGGTGGAAAATGAAAAATAGAAAATAGAAGCGCTTATCAAAACAAAGAGATAAAGCAGATTTTTTGAAAAGGTCATGATTTGCTGTTTTGTAAATGGAACTTTAAATATACATGAAAACAAACTTGTGTTGTGGGAGCAAGTGTTGTTATTGTAGACTATTTTTTATTAATGCTGAATATAATTGGCTATAGATTTTGAAATTCGATTCATAAACAGTCTGATTATTTTTATTGGGATCAATAGTTTGTTTTACTTCAGGCTTCAAATCGTTATATGATGCGATCCAATTCAATTGTTTCATGACCAACATTGCCGCTCCCATTGCAGATGCATCGGCCATTTTAAAAAGACACAGCTTTTTATCCGTTATATCCGCCATTATTTGCATCCAGATAGGAGAATGAATAAATCCGCCGCTAATATTTAAAGTATGTATAGGCTGAATGGTTTTTTCAATTGGGCGAAGAACATCTTTTATGGCAAAACAAACGCCTTCCACCGCAGCTCTTAAGAAATGGTTCTGAGTATGGGAATGATGAATCCCAAAAAATAATGCAGAGGCTTTCGCATCCCATACAGGAGCTCTTTCTCCTAATAAATAAGGCAAAAAAATTAGTCCGTCGCTTCCCGGAGGAACAGATTGTATTTTTTTGAAAAAACTAGAGTAATCTTTCGGTCCCGGTTCTTCTATGTTTAAAAAAGTTTTTATGATCCATTTAATTACGATACCCCCATTATTTATTGGACCCCCACTGATATAAGTTTGTTTGTCTAACAAATAATTAAACAACATCGTTTGAAAATCCGACACCGGTTTGTTGCCTGCTACACGTACAGCGCCGCTAGTGCCAATAGTAAGAGTTGCAACGCCACTATCATTGGCAAAACTACCTACATTGGCCAGGCAGCCATCATTTGCTCCAATGCAGAATGAAATATTCTCTTGTAAATTTAAGATGTGCAAAGCATCCTGATTGATATCTGACCGGATCAGATTAGTTGGTACAGGCTCCGATAACTGTGAAGGTAAAATTCGACAGAGTTCTAAAGAAGGTTTATTCCACTCCATGGAGTGAATATTAAAAAGTCCGGTTGCTGAAGCAATTGAAATATCTACCTGCCATTCCGTAAAAATCCTGAACCAGATAAATTCTTTTATGCCAACAAATTTCTGAGCTTTTAAAAATAATTGTGGATCGTTTTTTCTAAACCACATGATTTTGCAGAGCGGCGACATAGAATAGATAGGAGTGCCTGTGTCTTCATAAATACTTCTGGCATACTTTTCATTTTTTAAATGACCGGCAATGTCTTCGCTCCGTTTATCAGCCCATATTATAAGTGGAGTAAGTGGATGATTATCTTTATCGATAAGGATCAGGCCGTGCATGGCGCTGCTCAAACTAATTGCTTTTGGATTGTAGCCAACTTGTTGAATAGTGTTTTTAATACACTCAACAAATGCCGACCAGATTTCTTCCGGATTTTGTTCTGCATATCCCGGAAACCGGCTTTGAATTCCATAATCAATCTGAGAATTACTTAATTTTTGGCCACGAATATTGATGGCCAAAGCTTTACAGCTTCCGGTGCCAATATCAATCCCTATTACATAATCTGATGCGGGAGAATTCATGGATGTAATGTAGGAAATAAATTAAAAAAACAACCTATTCAGGTAGCATCTATATCCCGATTAAAAATTTTTCCCTTTCAAGAGAAAAAAAGAGCAAGAGTCGCCTTTACTTAAAAACAGAAGGATCCTTCATTGTTCGTCTTCATTAAATCCCTTATCAACCCCTCTATCCGCTCATACTCCAACAAAAACCCATCATGCCCATACAATGAATCGATTGACTCGAAACGGGCACCCGGGATATGTTCGGCAATAAATTGTTGTTCGGACAAAGGGAAAAGTAGGTCACTGCTTATCCCGATAGCCATCGTTTTGGATTGAATACGTTGCAGGGCGGATTCAATATTTTCATGACCGCGCCCAACATTATGCGCATCCATGGATTTGCTTAAAATGTAATAACTGAATGCGTTGAAGCGGCGGCTTAATTTTTCGCCTTGATATTTTTGGTAAGATTCGCTTTTATAATTTTCCAGCTTTTCATTGTGCTTTTCACTTTGACTGCTATGATATGTTTCATAGTGTCGATAGGAAAGTAGTGCAACGCTTCTGGCCGCTTTCATGCCTTCCAGACCGGATTCAGGCGATTTGTCTTTCCAGGTAGGATCTAGTTCAATGCAAAATCTTTGTGAAGCATTAAAAGCAATTCCCCAGGCAGAGTGCCGGGCATTTGTGGCGATTGGGAAAATGTATTCAAACAATGATGGTTCGGCAATAGCCCATTCCAATAGTTGTTGTCCACCCATCGATCCTCCAATGCCTATTTTGATCTTTTCAATCCCCAAAAAATCCTTTAAAGGTTGATAGCTTCGGATCATATCTTTTGTGGTGAAGAAAGGGAAATCATGGAAATGTTTTTCACCGGTTTCAGGATTTACTTCCAGAGGCCCAATGCTTCCATAACAACTTCCAGGCATGTTTACACATACAATAAAATCCTTTTTAGGATCAAATAATTTACCCTCTCCTACCAAACCTGGCCACCACTCATGCGGATGACTGTTTGCTGTCAGGGCTTGAAAGATCCATACCACATTATCTTTTTGAGAATTCATTTTCCCATAGGTCGTATAAGCAAGATGGTATGAAGGAAAACGATATCCGCTCTCCAAAACAAAAGGTTGATTACTTTGAAAAATCGAATGTTCCAAATCAGTAGCTAAAATTAAAAATAATGGATAAATAAAGCCTTCCATGCAAAGGAAGGCTTTATTTTAATGTTATGCGTAAACAGCTGCAAATGCCTGTGTTAAATCTGCCTTGATATCTTCTATATGTTCTATTCCTACGGACAAACGTAATGAAGAAGGAGTAACTCCTGCTGCAAGTTGAGCCTCATCGCTTAATTGCTGATGCGTCGTAGCCGCCGGTTGAATGATCAGGCTTTTTGTATCGCCTACATTCGCCAGATGGCTGATCATTTTTAGATTATCCACGAATTGAGTGTCTTTTTCTTTACCGCCTTTCAATTCAAAGGATAAAACTGCTCCGGGTCCTTTCTTTAGATATTTCTGGGCATTGGCATGGTACGGACTGTTTGGAAGTCCTGGGTATTTTACCAATTCTACTTGTGGATGTTGTTCCAGCCATTCAGCAATTGCCTGTGTATTTTCTATATGACGTTCCACCCTCAGTGATAATGTTTCTAATCCGGTTATTAATAAAAATGAATTAAAAGGAGAAAGGGCCGGTCCGAAATCTCTTAATCCTTCCACCCGTGCACGTATGGCAAACTGAATATTTCCGAAAGGTCCATTGCTTCCGAAAACATCATTAAACACCATGCCATGATATCCTTCGGATGGTTCTGAAAATGCCTTATACTTTCCATTACCCCAGTTGTAATTACCGCCGTCAACAATGACTCCTCCAATGCTGTTTCCGTGTCCGCCGATCCATTTTGTG
>JBDSBN010000263.1:0-5582 GCA_039921585.1 Ginsengibacter sp.
TCATAATAGATCAGACTATAACTTTTGCGCTAAAATTACGAATACGCCTACACTATCTACATTTATTTGTAAAATCTTTATAAGAAACTTAAGTATTAAAATTCATGGCACAATAATTTCTACTATAAAGGGTACAGTCTGCATATATTTTGAAATCCGGCTTTGACATGGTGATAGTTATAATTTGACAAGGTGATCGTTACAAATTGAAATCCGATTATGATCCAGAATAAAAATCCTAATAAAGCCACTTTTGCTAATGGGTGCTTGTGGCGCTCACAACATTTTCGAAATGTAAAAGGAATATTAAATGTAACTAATGGTTACTCAGGAGGATTTGTAGTGAATCCTACATATGAAGAGGTATTGGACCGAAATACAGGTCATGCCCTTTCTCTGATGATTGAATATGATCCAAACGAAATAAGATATGAAAATCTGTTAGAATTATTTTGGCAATCGCATGATCCAACTTCCCTGGGCAGTCAGAGACAGTATTTAGGACCCCAATATCGAAGTATCATTTTCTATCACAACGAAAGTCAAAAGGAAAAGGCACTTTTATATAAAAAGAAATTAAATGAAAGCGGATTATTTGATTTGCCTGTTGTAACTTTAATTGAAGCCTTTACCAATTTTTATCCGGCAGAAGATCAGCAATCAAATTATCAAAGTATTCATAAAAAATCGAATTGTACCCATACCATAAAATCCAAATCAGAAAAAATCAAATCTATATTTTCTTTTTAAACCGACTTGGTTTCATGAGTCACATTTTTACATGGTGTGCATTTGTCATTTTATTTTGTGTTTCTCTTCCATGTTCTGCTCAAAAATTTTCCACTTCTATTAATCTTGCTGCTGCTGTTCCACAAGGGGAATATAAGGATACCGATCCGGACGTAGGTCTTGGGCTAAGAGCTAATTTTTTATACAGACCTTTATTAGATATTCCCCTAAAATTTGGTGTTGAATTAGGAATGATGCAAAAAGGGAGTGCCTCCCAATATTTTTCAGGATACGTCATGGGTTTTTATGAGGAGTTTAAAGTTTCTGCAAGTAATAATATTTTTAGTCTGTTATTTCTGACCCGGTTTAAACCGGAAAGGTTTGGAAAAATTACGCCATTTCTGGATTTGACTGCGGGATGGAATGTGTTTTTCTCAAGTGTGAATGTAGAAAAGTTGACTTATTATAGTTCCTATAATTCGGGATATTCTGATAATTCAAAATCAAGATGGGCTCTGGCTTATGGAGCTGTAGGAGGCGTAGATATTCCATTAGGTAAGCAAGATGATATCGGCCTTGAACTCAAGTTGGCCTATATGATGGGAAACAATACAAAATACCTGACAAACCCATATATAAATGGAAACGCCGAAGTAACTTTTCAGGAGAAAAGTTCCGAAACGGATATGCTCATTCCGCAGATTGGAATCAGAATCCGAATTAAATAGAATTGAAAGCTTCTTACAATTCCTCCTCTAATTTAACTCTTCTTAATTCCAATAAATTCAAACTATTGGGAACAAAGTTTTTTACGTATGGTTGAACAAGCCGAATAACCATGTCGTACCAAAGAGGCACTACCGGCGCATCATTAATCATTAGCTGATCCGCTTCCCGGTAAATAATCCATCGAAGAGAATCATTCTTTTCCCTAAGTGCTTTTTCATATAACGCGTCGAACTTCGGATTTTGATATTGGGTGTAATTTGGAGGCGCTGGGTTTTTGCCATAAAAAACACTTAAAAAGTTTTCTTCATCCGGATAATCCGCGATCCAGCTACCGCGAAAAAATAGGGCTTCAGATTTTGCTGTCTGTTCAAGCAACAAACCTCTTTGTACAATTTCTACATTTACATTGATTCCAATCTGCCGGAGTTCATTGGCTATAAAACTTGCCAGATCCCCGTAGATGGCAACGGTTAATAATTTGATTGGTTGCATTCCTTTCCCATTTGGATAACCTGCTTCTTTTAATAACTCTAAAGCCTTCGCAGGATCATAATGATATCCTTTTACGATAGATGAATCGAATGATGGAAAACCAGTTGGCACAAAACCGCTTTCTGCAGGAATTCCAATAGAATTACGGATATACAACATCATTTTTCGCCTGTCAAACCCATAATTAATTGCCTGACGGATGCGCACATCTTTTAAAGGCGAGTTTTTGACTATGTCTTTGGATGTATCCTGAAGAATTCCTAAATATTCTGTTGTCAGATAAGGATGTTTCACCATGATGATCTTATCTTTCCACTGACTGCGTAATTCGCCGCTTTTAGTAATGACTTCATCTTTAAATGAAGGATCTATATCATTGATAAATTCCAATCTTTTTTGCTGAAATTCTAAAAATTCAGTGGCCTTATTATCCAGAAAAGTTACTTTAATTCCATCAAGGTATGGCAGTCTTTCTCCTGTACTATCTCTTTCAAAATAATTCGGATTCTTTTTTAAAACCAATGCCTGCCCTTCTTCCCAGGCTACAAATTGAAAGGGACCTGTTCCACATGGATGCCTGCGAAAGTCTTTTCCGTATTTTGTAACTACCTCATGCGGAACAACCGAACAGTATTGCATGCTCATCACTCCTAAAATAGGCTGGAATGGGATTTTTAATTTTAATTGAAAGGTGCTGTCATCCAATGCAGTAAAGGGATTGGTATCTGCTACCCGGTCATTAAATATCCAGGCACCACTGCTGGCGGTACTTTTATCCAGAATCCGTTCAAAACTATAGGCAACATCATGAGCAGTCATTTTCCGGCCTTTCCCTTCAGGGAATACCTCATTGTCATGAAAATAAACGTCCGTACAGAGATGAAAAATAAACGTTTTATTATCTTCCGATATATCCCAGCTTTTAGCAAGTGAAGGAACAATATTCAGATTGTCATCTATTTCTACAAGCGTGCTGTAGAGCTGATGAACAGCCCACATGATCGACTGGTTTTTTGCAAACGCCGGATCCAACGTTGCAATACCGGATTGTTCGTTGTAGTGAAAAATGTTTTTTACTCGTTTGCTTTTGTTGCAGGAAATGTTGAATAGAGTTGTCAGGAGCAGAAGCATTCCAAATCCTCTTGTGTAATTTATAATCTTCAAAGCCAATTGTTTTTTAACTTCATCGTTCTTAAAAAAAACTAAATTTAGTAAATGAAAAAGATAACAGCTCTTTTATGTTCGATACTGTTTATTTTTACGGCGGTTTTTGCTCAGGATTTTACCCGTGCCGATACTCTGAGAGGCAGCAATGGCCCGGGTCGCGCCTGGTGGGATGCAACCAAATATGATTTACACGTAAACTTTAATATAGCTGATAAAAGCATCAGCGGATTTAATAAAATAAGTTATCAATTAACGGATAAAACATCTCCCGGTTATTTTCAAATAGATCTGCAGGAGCCGATGCGGATAGATTCTGTTATCTGGAATTCGGAAAATTCGTTATCCGGTTCATCTACTGCTAACAGGCAAAAATTATCGTTTAAAAAAGATGGGAATGCCTGGTTTGTATATTTAAATACAAGCAATGAGAATGTGGTGGATTTAAAAATGCATTCTAAAAAGGAAACAAAAGAGTCTGTTGCAAAATCAAAACAGCAGCATGGTTTAGACAACCAATCTATCACCGTTTATTTTCAAGGAAAACCAAAAGCAGCTAAGAATGCTCCATGGGATGGCGGTATAGTTTGGAGCAAAGATAAAGCGGGTAATCCTTGGGTAGCCGTTGCCTGTCAGGGACTGGGAGCAAGTGTGTGGTATCCGTGTAAAGATTATCAGGGCGATGAACCGGATAGTGCTGCCATGCATTTTACAGCATCGTCTGATTTGGTCACGGTGAGTAATGGAAGATTGCGGAATAAGACAGTGAATGCAGACGGCACGAGCACGTATTCATGGGCGGTAGTATCGCCCATCAACACGTATAATATCTCTCCATATGTGGGTAAATATGTTCATTTTGGAGAAATATTTAAAGGTGAAAAGGGAGATCTGACAATGGATTATTGGGTGATTGATTCTAATCTCGTAAAAGCGAAGGAACAATTTAAAGATGCGGGAAGAATGATGAAGGCTTTCGAATACTGGTTTGGTCCATATCCTTTTTACGAAGATGGATACAAACTGGTGGATGCACCTTACCTTGGTATGGAACATCAGAGCGGGATTGCTTATGGCAACGGGTATATGAATGGCTACAGAGGGCGTGATCTTTCCGGAAGCGGGCACGGAATGAAGTTTGATTTTATAATAATCCATGAAAGCGGGCACGAATGGTTTGGTAATAATATTACTTCCAAAGATGTGGCAGATATGTGGGTGCACGAATCTTTTACAAATTATAGCGAAGCGCTTTTTGTAGAATATTATTATGGAAAAAAAGCAGGGTCTGAATATGTAATCGGTATGCGAAAAAATATTTCCAACGATAAACCGGTACAAGGAGTTTTTGGTGTACAGCAGGAGGGGAGCGGCTCGGATATGTATTATAAAGGGTCCAACATGATTCATACCATCCGGCAGGTCATCAACAATGATGATACTTTCCGGGATATTCTACGGAGCATAAATAAAGATTTTTATCACTCCACAGTTACAGGAAAACAAATTGAGGATTATATCACCAACAAATCCGGGATCAATTTTTCAAAAGTTTTTGATCAATATTTGCGCACGACAAAGGTGCCTGTTTTAGAATTTAAAAATGAAAAGGGAGTGTGGAGTTATCGCTGGACGAACTGCGTAAAAGGATTTGATATGCCGGTAAAAATAATTCTGGATAATGGGGAATATGAGTTTATCCATCCTAATGAATCATTTAAACCACTGACAAAAAAAATCTCGGATTTCAAAGTTGATCCGAATTTTTATATAGAAACCAAAAAAGGTTGATTTCAAATGAATGCGCCGAAATAAGGTGGCATTAAAATCTTTACCCGCATCAATGAGATTGCCATCAAATTATAAATCATAATTTGCAAATCTAAATTCAATTATGTCGCAGGTAAGAAAGCAAAGTATTATTTCTACGGTGTTAGTCTATGGCGGATTTCTTATCGGCTTTATAAATACCTATCTTTTTACCCGACAGGGATCTGTTTTTACTCCGGAAGAATATGGATTAACAACTATTTTTATAGCGGTGGGTAACCTGATGTTTGCGTTTGCCAATATGGGAATGGTCTCCGTAGTCTATAAGTTTTTTCCGTATTACGAAGATAATTTGCCTAAGAAGAAAAACGATCTTCTGACCTGGACAATGCTCATTAGCTTTATCGGGTTTCTGTTTGTAATCCTTTCTGGATTTGTGTTTAAAGATTTGATTGTACGGAAGTTTGGCGGTAATTCGCCCTTGTTTCTGCAATATTATATGTGGATATTTCCCTTTGGATTTTCCATTTTATTATTTTCCATTTTTGAAGTATTTGGCTGGCAGATCCGGCAATCTATTTTTACGACCTTTCTGAAAGAAGTCATGTTTAAATTGCTCACCCTCTTGCTCATATTTTTGGTGAGTTTTCATTTTATCCCTGACTTTGATGGGTTCATTAAATTTTATTCGTTTACTT
>JBDSBN010000264.1:0-9483 GCA_039921585.1 Ginsengibacter sp.
CCGCATTAATTTCCACGACCCATTTTTTTATGCCTATTGTGGATGATGCCTTTCAATTTGGAAAAATTGCTGCGGCAAATTCTATCAGCGATGTGTATGCCATGGGTGGGAAGCCTGTATTAGCTATCGCCATCCTGGGTTGGCCTGTGGATAAGTTACCCGCTTCTTTGGCTCAAAAGGTCACTGAAGGAGCGCGCAATGTTTGTGAAAAGGCAGGTATTTCTCTGGCAGGAGGACATAGTATCGATTCACCCGAACCCTTTTTTGGTTTGGCTGTGAATGGGATCGTCGATATAAAAAATTTAAAGAAAAATGATCCGGCCAATGAAGGGGATATTTTATTTTTAACCAAGCCCATTGGTGTTGGTATCTTTTCGACAGCCCTTAAAAGAAACGTTTTAAAAGAAGAACATTTATCCATTCTTACAGAGCAACTTTCTTTGCTTAATAATTTTGGAGAAACTCTTGGTAAAGTATCTGGTGTGTCGGCCATGACGGATGTAACTGGATTTGGATTGGCCGGCCATTTAATCGAAATGGCTGATGGTAGTGGTTTATCAGCAGAGTTGAATTATGGCAATATTGTTTTTTTGGATGGAGTGAAAGAGTATCTCAGTCAGCGAATTGTTCCGGATGCAACCTATCGAAACTGGAACAGCTATGGGAAAGAGATTGAATTCGAAAAAGACGTAAATGTGATGGAAGCTTTTTCTACCTTACCGGATCCTCAAACGAATGGAGGTCTCCTGTTTGCTGTAAATCCGAAAAATATTTCTGAAATTATTGAATTGTTGATGGATAATAATCTGGAGGAATTTATTGAACCTATAGGAAGATTTATTCCCAAACAGGAAAAGAGTATTATAGTAAAAATATAAATCCGAAAAATGTTCCGGAATGTTTCCCGGGGGAATTGCATTCTCCGGGAATAATTATTTTTGAATAAAAAACGTCTTTATAATCCGTCAATGATTTTGGATAATTTATGATCTTTCTCAGTCACTATATTCCCCGCATCATGTGTGGAAAGCCAGATCTCCACTTTGTTATATTCATTCGTCCATTTTGGATGGTGGTCCATTTTTTCTGCTGAGAGAGCAACTCGGGTCATGAAACCAAAAGCTTCTGAAAAATTCTTGAACTCGAATTTTTTATACAATTTATTTTCCTTTTCTTCCCACATTGTATTGACATTTAAAGGTTAAAAAACAAGGTGTTGTTTATTCTTAATTTTCTCATTCGTCAATTCTGTAACTAATTGTACTACCGGAATAGTTTTGATGATATTAATGAAATTATTGACCTCTTCATCTTTCATTATATCGTCTTTCATCAACCATAAAAAATCCAGGTGCCGGAATTCCGGTAATAAATATTCTCCATCATCCTGATTGCTATATAGATAATGTTTTATTGTTCCGCTCTTTTGGCCGTATTGATAAATAGGGAAAAAATATTTCCGGTCTTTTTTGTAGAGTTGAATTTCTATTTGATTATTTATTCTGAAATCAAAATCAAGAAGCTTATTCAATTGCCAGCAAAACCGATAATGTTCCATAGGCGCTACTATCCCAAGCAAACGGGTATCTTCAAAAAAGTCTGAAAGCATTTCTTCATTATCCAGTCGAAGTTTCATCTTTATTAATTTTAAAGGCAGAAAAGTATTATAACCTTCGGTGTGTAATGGAGCGATTAATCCAAATTAAAATACAATATTAAAAACCAATTCTTCTTTTCCTCTCCTGATTGTTACGGTCGTGGCATCACCCTTTTTAAATTTACTAAGCGCAGTCATGTATTCATTTACATCTGTCAATCCGAACTCGCCGATTTTTATGATAACATCACCTGTTTTTATTCCGGATTTATCTGCAATACGCCCATCTATGACGCCATCAATATGTACCCCGCTGCCGCTATACGTATAATCCGGCATCACACCCAAACTGACCGTAAACCGAACACCAGAACCCATTTGAGGTTCCCTGGTTTTTAAGAAAGTAAGTTTATCTTCTTTATTCGTTTTTGCAATAACATCCGTGATGTACTGAAAAATCCGATATTGTCCGATGAAGTTTATTTTTTCTACATCATCGCTGGGTTTATGATAATCTGAATGCGTGCCGGTAAAGAAAAATAATACAGGAATTTCTTTCAGATAGAAAGAAGTATGATCGCTCGGACCAATACCACTTGAATCAAATTTCACATTCAGTTCTTTTGATTTTTCGTTCAATACCTTGCTCCATATTGGAGAGGTGCCGTAGCCTCCTATCGTAATTGCTTTCGTCTCTTCATTTAGCCTTCCCACCATATCTAAATTGATCATATAGTTTACAGATGAGAGATTAATTGTTGGATGTTCAGTAAAGTATTTTGATCCAAATAATCCCAACTCTTCACCGGAGAAGAAGATAAATAAATAATTGCTGTTTTTAAAGTTTTTGGATTTTGAGTTTTTCAGGAACTTTGCCAACTGCAAAACGGTAGCTGTGCCGCTTGCATTGTCATCTGCACCATTATGTATTTCCGGTTTTCCTGTCCACAATGAATTGTGGTCTTCTCCATAACCAAGATGATCATAATGAGCCCCGAGAACAATAGTATTGGATGCGCCATTATCCAGATACCCGATAACATTTGTTCCTTTACGTTTCTTTTCTCCAATGGATACATTCAAAACTATTTTGTGATCTGTGGTATTTTCGGAAAGGTATTTTTTTGAAGCATCCTTTTGAATGAAAATGACCGGGATTTCAACAGCAGGTGTTTTTGATTTGCCTTCAAATTTTAAATCAGCATCTGTCGCTCCTGTGTTATACACAATTAATGCAGTAGCACCTTTTTCTTTAAATTCTGTAGCATATGTTTTAATGGCTTCGGTTATATCAAAATGCGGATTATTAGAATTGGTTTCCAGCAGTTCTTTAATATCCAAAAACCAGGGAGCGTCACTTTCTTTAATAGCCGGAGCTGCATAGGAGTTGATAGATCGGTTGGGACTAAAAATAAAAGGGAAAAAATCCTTTTCTATTTCTAATTTATTGCCATTAAAAGATAAATTGGTTTCGGGCATTATCTTTTTCCCTTCATTCATTTCAAAATGTTGAAGAAATGCGTCTTCTCCTTTTGGTTCAAGGCCACTTTCTTTCAGCTCTTTCGATAAAAACTCATAAGCTAACTTTTCACCTTTTGTTCCTGTTCTTCTTCCTTCTAATTCATCACTGGACAGATAGGTAACTGTTGCTGTTAATTCATCGATGATTGCTCTATCTGCTTTTTTTAATTTTTGCCCATAAGAAGTTGTCGAGGTGACAATTAGTATAAAGAGTAAAAGTTGTTTCATGTATATGTATTTTTTTGTAAGAGTTAGTTTGAATGCGAACATTTCATTTTCAAAAACTAAGCCATCCTGTCACAATTCACTAAAGATGGGTTATAAGTGCAAATTTATGTGTTATTATTAGTGAAGGATATGATAAATTAATCCGAATTTAATCTCTTTACCTAATTCGTAAGCTATACCGGTAAGGATACAGTTAAATTTGCCGCTTTATAATTTAAAATTTTGAGCCAACAATTACACATAGCCTTAGTAGGCAATCCAAACAGCGGGAAAAGTTCGTTATTTAATTCCCTTACCGGTCTGAATCAGAAAGTGGGTAACTTTCCCGGAGTAACTGTCGATAAGAAAACAGGTATCAGCAAAATCTCTGAAAAGCTTACTGCCAAAGTGATTGATCTGCCGGGAACCTATAGTTTATATCCAAAAAGAAACGATGAGTGGGTTTCTTATAAAGTATTAATTGATCAGGATCCGCACATATCCACAGATGTTATTGTATTGGTTGCTGATGCCAGTAACTTAAAAAGAAATTTACTATTCTGCTCTCAGATTATTGATTTAAAAAGACCAGTTGTAATCGCTCTAACCATGATGGATATTGCGCACAAGAATGGGGTTAAAATCGATATTGAAGGGTTAGAAAGAGAGTTGGGTGTTTTGGTTGTACCGGTTAATCCGCGGAAGGATCGCGGTATTGGGCAATTAAAGAAAGCCATTGAGCAAACCGTAGAAAACACCCGTGCAGTTTCTGAAAGGGATTTTATTGATATGCAATCTTTGGCCCCGGAAGCGATTAAAAAAGTTCAACAGATTTTTCCTGGGATTAGCAATTACAGAGCTGTTCATTATTTAATCAATCATGAGGATTTTGACTTTGAGGAATCTGTTCAGACAAAGATTGAAAACATTGAAAAAGAAACAGACTTCAATGCTACCCGGGTACAAACAGAGGAAGTTTTAAAGCGTTATAGCAAAATTAAATCCATCATGAAGCAAACGGTGGTGGAAGCAGATCCGTTGCAGAAAGCGCTTTTTACTCAAAAATTAGATGATATATTATTACATCGTACCTGGGGTTATGTCATATTATTAACGGTATTATTTTTATTATTCCAGTGCATATTCGTCATTGCAGAATTCCCAATGAATGGCATTGAATGGAGTTTTGCAGAATTGGGAAGTTTTCTGGGTAAAACTCTCCCTTCCGGATGGCTGACGGATTTGTTCATAAATGGAATTGTAGCAGGACTGAGTGGAATTGTTGTTTTCGTTCCGCAGATAATGATCTTATTTGGTTTGGTCACTCTACTGGAGGATACGGGTTATATGGCACGCATCAGCTTTTTAACGGATAGGATTATGCGTAAAGCTGGCTTAAACGGCAAAAGTGTGATGCCCATGATTAGTGGCCTGGCTTGCGCAGTTCCTGCCATTATGAGTGCCCGGAGTATCGAAAACAAAAAAGAACGATTGCTGACCATTATGGTCACTCCATTAATGAGCTGTAGTGCAAGACTTCCTGTTTATACAATCCTCATTGCGCTTGTAGTCCCCAACACATTTTATTTTGGCTTTATCAGCTTGCAGGGATTGGTCATGATGTTTATGTATTTTCTGGGAACCTTTATGGCTTTGATTTCTGCATTTGTGATGAAGTGGTTTATTAAAAGCACGGAGAAAAGCTTTTTTATTTTAGAATTGCCTGTGTACCGTGGACCGCGCTGGAAGAATGTGATGGTGACGATGGTGGAAAAAGCAAAAATATTTGTCATTGACGCCGGGAAAATTATAATGGTTGTGAGTTTATTACTTTGGGTAATGAGCTCTTATGGGCCATCACAAAAAATGGCCGCCGTTACGGAGAAATATGAAACTTTAATTATACAAAATCCTGATCAGGAAGATGATCTTGCCAAACATCAAAGTACAGAATATCTGGAAAATTCCTATGCAGGAATTGTGGGCAAATGGATAGAGCCTGCCATTCGTCCTTTAGGATTTGATTGGAAAATAGGGATCGCTCTGATTACTTCTTTTGCTGCCCGGGAAGTATTTGTAGGTACAATGGCCACTCTGTATAGTGTGGGTGAAGATGTGGATGAAAATAGTTCGACATTAAGGGAAAAAATGAATTCCGCTACCTGGCCAAATGGAGCTAAGATATATACTCTTGCAGCCGGTTTGTCTCTCTTAATTTTTTACGTTCTTGCCATGCAGTGCATGAGTACATTTGCCATCGTAAAAAGGGAAACTCAAAGCTGGAAATGGCCTGGAGTCATGCTTGCATACATGACCGCCCTGGCTTATGTAATGAGTTTTATTACTTATGAAATATTTAAATAAGAAGGATTTTCTTTTATATTAGCTGTGTTTTTCTTTTCTCAAAAAAAATTGAAATGTACCTGCGTTTTAAAATGATTAAGACTAAATTGGGCAACATTTTAAATTAAAGGGGTTGTTGAATTAATGTAACTCCTTTTAAAAAGAAAACTATGCCTGTTAATACACCCCTTATTACGGATGATGCAGTTGTTTTTGGACTTTTATCCTTTATCCTCTTTATAGTTTTTTATACAAATTCAAGTAATAAACCTTTTTTTAAAAAGTTTTATTCAGTAGTGCCTGCGCTGCTTCTTTGCTATTTTATACCGGGTCTAATGAATTCATTTGGAATTATTTCGGGTGAAAGTTCAGGACTTTATAAAGTTGCTTCACGGTATCTATTGCCGGCAAGTCTTGTGTTATTCACCTTGAGTCTGGATCTCAAGGAAATATGGAAACTGCGGAAAATGGCCGGCCTGATGTTTATTACCGGTACAATAGGTATTATCATCGGCGGACCGATTGCATTGTATATCGTTTCACGATTTGTGCCTGATTTATTGGGAGGAGAAGGACCTGAAGAAACCTGGCGAGGACTTTCTACTATTGCCGGGAGCTGGATTGGTGGGGGTGCCAATCAGGCTGCTATGTTTGAAGTTTTTAAGCCAGGCTCCAAATTGTTTTCTGCAGCCATTGCCGTGGATGTCATTGTAGCGAATATTTGGATGGCTATATTGCTTTATGGTACAGGTATTAACGATAGGCTTAATCGGTTTTTTAAGGCCGACTCAAAAAATGTAGATGAGTTAAAAACGAAAATTGAAAACTACCGTTTAAGTACGGTAAAAATGCCCGGACTGTCAGATACGATGATGATTGTTGGACTTTCTATGGGAGTAATGGGATTGTCTCATTTCTTCGGTGATGCAATTGCAGGCTGGATTTCAGTAAATGCGCCTCACCTTGCCAATTTTAGTCTCACATCATCTTTTTTTTGGTTGGTTTTAATTGCTACCTTATTCGGGATAATTCTTTCCTTCACACCGGCACGAAAGCTGGAAGGAGCAGGAGCTTCGCGTATAGGAAGTGTGTTTCTTTATTTTTTGGTTGCAACTATTGGAATGCAAATGGACCTGATGGCCATATTTAGTCAACCTGCTTTGTTTGCTGTAGGACTTATTTGGGTTTCCATTCATGCCATCTTGTTAATCATTATTGGAAGGATTGCAAAAATTCCATTCTTTTTTCTGGCTGTTGGTAGTCAGGCAAATATCGGCGGAGCTGCGTCTGCACCAATTGTTGCAAGTGCATTTCATACGGCTCTTGCACCCGTAGGAGTATTGTTGGCTGTGTTTGGTTATGCATTGGGCACTTATGGTGCGTATGTAACAGGTCTTTTGATGCGCTGGGTGTCGGGAGGGTAGTAGGGAATTTCTTTTATTGAGATCGAGTCTTACAAACAAGAAACTGAATTCTGACTGTTTTTACTTCACTTCTTCAAATTCAATATAGTCTCCCTCTTTTTCAGGGGTGGTACTTTTTGTTTGATTTTGAGGCGGATTTTGAGAGTGGTGAGTGCCCTGTTGCATGTTCTGCATATTCTGTTGCATCTCGCCAAACTGTTTCTTTATTTGTTTGGTCGAACGATATATGGGGATAATTACATTCACGACAAGCTTATACACCAGGTAAATTAGAAAAATCTGCGCTGCAAGTTTGAGTAAATTCATTGGGCGAAAATAATTATTTTAAATCAAATAGCCTTTTGACAATTAAGTTTATCCACCAAAAATTTGTTAATCTGTCTAAAAGATTAAAAACATAATTTGGTATGTAAAACTTAATTGTTGTATATTCGCAGCCGAAAAAGATTAGTGAAAGGGAACGGGAGCGTTCCCTTCTTCTATTAAAATCAGTGTAGTAATTAATGACGAATACGTTAACTCCCATAGAACAAATTGAAAAATTTGTATTGCAGCAGATAGAAAACTTGCCCGAAGCATTTTTAATAGAGATAAAATCCACCCCTGGTAATAACATTACGGTCTTATTAGATGCGGATGACGGAATCACCATTGAAAGGTGTATTACCATTAACAGAGCTCTTTATAAACATATAGAAGAAAAAGGGTTGTTTCCGGATGGGAATTTTTCCCTGGAAGTGTCTTCTCCGGGTGTAGACAGGCCTTTGCAGCTTCACAGGCAATATTTAAAAAATATTGGTAGAAAAGTCGAGGTTTTATACTCAGATGGCACTAAATTAGAGGGAACTCTTACCCAAGTAAATGAGGAAAGTATTATCTTGGAACAACAGGAAGGAAAAGGGAAAAAAATGACAAAAACAGAAGTAACAATATTATTTAATGAGATAAAGCACACCACTGTGTTGATAACTTTTTAAAAACAACAGTATGGCAAGTATAAATCTAATAGAATCATTTCAGGAGTTTAAAGATGCTGAAAACATAGACAGGCCTACCCTTATGAAGGTTATGGAAGACGTGTTTAAGACTCTTATCCGAAAAGAATATGGTTCTGACGAAAATTTTGACGTTATTGTCAATGATCAAAAAGGTGATTTGGAAATTTTCCGCCGTCGTACAATTGTGGATGATGATGATCTTTACAATACGCTTACAGAGGTAGAATATAAAGACGCTATCAAAATTGAACCGGATTATCAGGTTGGTGAGGAGTTATATGAAGAAGTAGATATTCAAAAAGAATTTGGCCGCAGGGCAATTCTTGCCGGAAGACAAACTCTTGCAAGCAGAATTAATGATTTAAAAAAGAATATCCTCATTAAGAAATATGAGGAAAGAATTGGAGAGATTGTAAATGGAGAGGTTTATCAGGTTTGGAAGAAAGAAATCCTGATGTTGGATGAAGAAGGAAATGAGATGTTGTTGCCTAAATCAGAACAAATTCCTTCAGATTATTTTAAGAAAGGAGAAACTGTCCGGGCTGTGGTAAAAAAAGTGGAATTGAAAAATAATCAGGCAATGATTATTCTTTCAAGAACAGATCCATCTTTTCTTGCTAAATTACTGGAAATCGAAGTTCCGGAAATTTTTGACGGACTGATTGTGATCCGTAAAATAGTCAGAGATCCGGGAGAAAGAGCAAAAGTAGCAGTGGAAAGTTTTGATGACAGGATAGATCCGGTTGGAGCATGTGTGGGAATGAAAGGTAGTAGGATTCATGGAATTGTACGTGAATTAAAGAACGAGAATATTGATGTAATTAATTGGACAAATAATATTCAACTTTTAATTCAGCGTTCACTTACTCCGGCTAAAATTACCAGCATGGAAGTGGATATGGAAGCAAAACATGCGAATGTTTATCTGAAACCAGATCAGGTTTCTCTGGCGATCGGTAGAAGAGGTGTCAATATTAAATTGGCTTGCGAACTTACCGGACTTGAAATAGATGTATTCCGCGATAATGAGGGAGAGATTGAAGAGTATGATGTGGATCTGGAAGAGTTTACAGATGAATTGGAAGTATGGGTGATTGAGGAATTAAAAAAGATTGGATGCGATACAGCGAAAAGCGTGTTAGATTTGTCTGATGAAGAACTGGAACGCAGAACTGATTTGGAAATAGAAACAATCGCCGAAGTAAAAAGAATTTTGAAAGAAGAATTTTCAGAAGAATAAGATTAATAAATAACAGTCTTTCTTGTAGAGATAGATATAAAGAATTGAGAGATCAGAAAGATTGTCGCAGATATAATTTCAAACATAAAAATTACCTTCATTAAAAAAAGAAGGCAAGGAGAGGTTTTAATGGCAGAAGTAATGACACCACGT
>JBDSBN010000265.1:0-2651 GCA_039921585.1 Ginsengibacter sp.
GGTAAATACCTTCCCATTCCGGTTATTTCTTTTTTGAAAAAAAAACACCGGACCTTTTGAATCTAATTTTATGATTAAAGCAAGAAGCGGAATAAGCCAGGAAAGAACACAAAGAATGATTAGCATAGAAACGATAATATCCCCTACCCTTTTGATATATAAATTGTGCTTTAAGTTGAGCGGCAAGCGCTCAAATGGAACAATACCGGAATGCCTGATTGCCGGAATAAATTTCAAAAGATATTTTCCCGAAGGGAGTAATTCATTATGTACAACCAAGCTGCCCAACTCATTGAGATCGGGCAAGTTTAATTGTTTATTTATGCTTGATTCTACTTTCATTTAAAAACCGATTATCATTTCTTAGTCGCCATAATGCACGAATCATTATTTCCGATTTAATTGAAAAACTCTTGAGATATTAAAACCAAATAACACATCCCCCTTATCCCATCTACCAGTAGTTTCTGAGATAAATGTCTTTTCATTCAGTCCGATAGAATTTGTAAAGTGTAATTGAAAAACATGGCCGCCGGTATCTATATCAAAACCAAACGACAGCACATTATTTGATGAAGGAGATTTGCTATCTGTAAATTGATAATAATATTCGCCTGTAATACTGACTCTTTTGGAAAGCCTTTGCCTGGCTGCAGCACCTAAAGCAAGTATGTCTTTTTTAGGGTGGTTAAATGAAATATTATCGGCGTGAATGTAAGTAGGCATCAACTGAAATGAAAATCCATCCGAAATCTTCCGGGCAATCAGTAATTGAAAAACGGTTGCCGTACGATCACCGAAGGTGGTTTTTAACGAATCCGGCATCCGCAATGTATTTGTAGAAAATGCTGCCAGGATGGACACCGTTACGGGCATATTCACCTCGCCCTCGGATTGCTTTAATAATTTCAATTTCAAAAAGCCATCGTATGTTTTTTTATAAGTACTATGCCCCACTCCAATCATTAATTGATTCGTAATTCCATAATCAAATCCAAGACGCATAGTTGCATTATCTAACCCAAATAAATTATACAGTCCGCTGTTTACCGGCCCGAAACGATGTGATATTCTCAAGTCCAATACGCCTTGAGGTTGTGTCTCTACTGAATGTCCATCAACAACCCGTGTATAATCAAAAGTTGATTTTGTATATGTAGTAGAACCTTTCGATTCATTGATCAAGTCGGTCATCAGATTGGTACTGTCTTGTGCAAATACTTTCGCGCTAAAGGAGTAACAAAGGATGATGAAGATTCCGATTTTTATTGAATGCATAAAACATTATTTAAGGGTGATTTATTTTTTTTCATAATGACAATTCACGATGATTTGTATACTCCGGGCTATTTTATTTGAAACAATAGAAGGAACAGAGATTTTGTAATCCTCAACAAGAACATTAAATTCAGTTTGTGCCGAAATCGTTCCGTTTTTAACGATGATGACTCCCGGAACTTCAATCTCTTTGGTGACACCATGAATAGAAAGGCTCCCTTTCACATTTACTTTATAGGCATCATCTTTTGAAAAATTAACATTACTTATATCTGAAATAACACCCTTAAACGTTGATCGCGGATACTTATCTGTTTCCATATAATTTGCCTTAAAATCCTCTTCCATCTTGGCTTTTGGAAACCTGAAGCCATTATTGAGCAATGAAAATTGAATCGTACCGGTCTGGAAATTGATCACACTAATTACCTGATTGTTTTTGGCATCAATGTCTTCTACGATCGTTTTGGAGAAAAAGGAAATACTTCCATTTTTAGTATAGAATATTTGGCCATGGGTATTGTTGTTAAAAGCAGCAACAAGTACAAAAAGTAAAAACACACTTTTAAACATTTGGTATATTTTAGGATGAGCGATAGCATCTTATTAAAAACACATCTCCGGGTAAATCGATCTCAGGATCTCCACTGATATAACCAATGCAAACACCTTTTAGAATAACCACATCTCCTTCTTTAATATTCATTACTTCTTCTTCCATAGTACAGTTCACTGATCCTCCTGAAGTGCCTGTTTTTAAAAGGATTACTTGCTGCCCTTTTTGATTTTTAATGACCTGATTGATTTCACCGGAAACATTAATTACCTGATTAATCAAAATAGATTTTATTTCTTCGCTGCCCTCAGAGAGGCTTTTATACAGCTGTACAGCGGTCATTGATCTAGCCTCTGCATTTTGGATATCCTCATGATGCTGATTCCAAATATTATAAGTAACAATTACAGCTATCAAAAGAATGCCTATGCTAAAAAAAAAGATGAACCTCTTAGTTACTTTACTCATAGTACTTAAACCGCTTTTTTTCCCTAAAAGGTTGCCAGATGGATGATTATATTTCTTTTGAAAGAAGAGAAAGCCCTGGAATTTTCTATTTGCAGATAATTACCCGTTTGCAATTTGAACCGGGTAAAACTTCCCTTATCAAAAAACAAACGCGTATTAAGTAGCTAAATTCAGGCAGGTTTATTGTTTGGGATAATTCAGCTAAATAAACCTTATTTCTATGCCCGAAGGTCCATCCATACTTCATTTGAAAGATCAGCTAATACCATTCAAAAATAAAATAGTTAAGAATGCAGGCGGATATGGAAAAATGCCCACCGACTGGATTAAGGGAAAAAAATTGCTGGAT
>JBDSBN010000266.1:0-12270 GCA_039921585.1 Ginsengibacter sp.
ATATCAAAAAAATAAATAAGGAAGCAGGACCTGCATTAGTTGGTATTGAATTAACCAACCGAAAAGATTATCTCGAGCTAATCCGAAATCTGGATAAGTTTAAAATAAACTATACAGAATTAAAAAAGAACGATAATGCTTTTGGGTTTTTAGTCTGATATTCCTAAGGAACATAGTCTCCAATAATCTTGCTACAGTTTATTTCTCGCACATTTACTCAGAATTTTGTGCGCTTATTAAGATCCGCTAGTATCTGCGTGCCTTCGATCTGTGCTAATCTGGGAGAAACCACCTTTTATTTCTCGCAGATTTGCGCGGATTTTAACGCAGATTTTTTAGTCTAATTTATAAGTGATTAATGGAAAAAAAGGGTGACTTTGATCTGCGAAAATCTGCGTGCCTTCCATCTGCGGTGATCTGCGAGAAGCCTTATTATTGATCTGCGAAAATCTGCGTGTCTTCCATCTGCGGTGATCTGCGAGAAGCCTTATTTTTGATCTGCGAAAATCTGCGTGCCTTCCATCTGCGGTGATCTGCGAGAAGCCTTATTTTTGATCTACGAAAATCTGCGTGCCTTCCATCTAAACTATTTTTGACCACATTACCAAAACAAAACAGGTATTTTTAAAAATGTATCGATGTACACTTTAAAAATACCTGTTTAAGTTTAAGAATCTCTTAACGAATATAAACGACGTTCATTACGCCACTTTTTTCATTTTTCTTTTCTTTAATGCATTATTAATAAAAAGATTCATATTTCTTACTGAAATATTACCTTCTAATCTCTCACCATTTAACATGAAATCCGGAGCTTCTTTAATGCCATTATCCAGACCAAATTTAAGGTCATCCTGTACATACCAACCATATTTACTGTTGATGAGATCATTCAAGAATGATTTGCTTGTACAGCCTACTTCCTTTGCATAAGATTTAAGTGTAATGGTTCCTAAATGCCTTCTATTAGCCAAAAGCATTTCATGCATTTCTAAAAACTTTCCCTCCTGAGCAGCACCTATAGCGGCTTCCGCAGCTTTATGCGCGCGCTGATGTACGGCTACCATGGGAAAATGACGGAAATTGAAATTTACTTTCCCTTCAAAATTTTTCATTAGGGTCTTTACAACTTCGTGTGCTTGTTCACATTTTTCACTCTCATAATCTACAAACTGAATCAATGTCAGTGGCGCATCCGGATTGCCAATAATAATGTCTTTTGGTGGTATTACCGGGATTTCCTCTTTTCTACTTACCATTTCTATTTCCTTTAATTTATATATTTACTAACTTGTATTTGTTCTGAATTTTTTAAAAATAAGGAATCAAACCTTATAAAAGAACTTATTTTCCAAAATCAGCCTCTTTTTGGTTATTTATAACTTTTGCGATATTACACTTTAATATATTTTTTAATTTCAGTAGCTACTTTTGTGCCGAAAATTTCAATTGATTTCATCGTTAATTTATGGGGAACATTTCCAATACTTGCCTGTGCCAGGAATCTTGAAAATCCGAACAACTCATATTCAGCTAATATCTTATCAATTATCTCCTGAGCACTGCCAACCATCAATGCTCCTTTAGTCGATCTGGACATTTCAAATTGCTCTCTTGAAAGAGGAGGCCATCCTCTTGAAGCTCCTACTCTGTTCATCATTTCTGCATAATACGGATAGAATTTATCGGCCGCTTCCTTAGAATCTTCACCTATAAACAAGTGATTATTAATTCCCACCTGTATATCGCCTGCATTTCTACCGACTTTCTCCCATGTCTGCCGATATAATTTAATGAAAGGAGCAAACTGTTGCGGCTGACCACCTATTATAGCAAGAATCAATGGCAAACCTAATGTAGCAGCTCTTACGGCTGAAGCAGGGGTTCCGCCGGCTGCAAGCCATATTGGAATTTCTGATTGAAATGGCCTGGGATAGACTCCTCTATTATTGATAGAGGGACGAAATTGACCTTTCCAGGTGAGCGTTTCACTTTTATTTAGAGTTAGTAACAAATCCAGTTTTTCTGTAAACAACTCATCGTAATCCTCCAGATTATATCCAAATAATGGAAACGATTCTGTAAATGATCCTCTTCCGGCCATAATTTCTGCTCGTCCTTCGGAAAGCAAATCAACGGTAGCGAAATCCTGAAAGACACGCACGGGGTCATCTGAACTTAATACCGTGACCGCACTGGACAATTTAATGTTTTTGGTAACCATTGCAGCAGCTGCCAGGATTGTAGCAGGTGAAGAAACAGCGTAATCCGGTCTGTGATGCTCTCCTATTCCAAACACATCCAACCCCAATTGATCTGCAAGTGTTATTTCTTCGAGTAAATCTGCCAGGCGTTGTTTGGCATTGGTGCCTGGTTTTACATCCGCAAAACTGATAAGTCCTAATTCAATAGGCATAAAAGTTCAATTTTAAATTTTGATTATTAAAATATTCTTCTGTTTTTTGAGCGTATCACAATCTATTTCATTTGAGGAGAAATAAGAAGAAAAACAAGAAATTATTTTTGCTAATTACTATAGCCATGGCACATATCCCACCATTTGAGGAAACAAAAAAAGCTACCGGATTGGTAGCTTTTAAAAGTGACCGCGTTAGGATTCAAACCTAAAACCTTCTCATCCGTAGTGAGATGCTCTATTCAGTTGAGCTACGCAGCCAATAAGGGCGCAAAAATAATAAAATATTCGTTCAACCCAAACTTCTATTCAAATATTTATTTTAAAATGCCCTTACTTTACCATCTTTCAAACAAATTCATACGATGAAAATACATTTCTGGTCGGTTGGCAAATCCCATGAAACCTACGTTAAGCAAGGAGTTGAGATATTTACAAAAAGAATCTCTCATTATTTTCCGGTGGAATGGAAAATATTTCCTCAAGCAAAAAATCATGACGTTTCAGACATAAATAATGTCAAAAAAGCGGAATCTTCCGCCATTTTGAATGCTTTAAACCCGGATGATGTACTAATAGTTCTGGATGAAAGAGGTAAAAATTGGAGCTCGGTGGAGTTATCCGAATTTATTCAACAAAAAGCGAATGAAAGTAGTCGGAATATTGTTTTTTTAATTGGTGGCGCTTATGGAGTTCACAAAAGCGTGCTGGAAAGAAGTCAATATAAATGGAGTCTATCAAAACTGGTTTTCCCTCATCAGCTTGTCCGCCTGATTCTATCTGAACAAATCTACCGGGCCTGTACCATTTTAAGAAATGAAAAATATCATCACCATTAAGTTTATCCTTATAAATGGTCAGTAATTACCATTGCTAAACGTTTTTATGTTCCATACATTAAAATATATGCCAGTCAGGTTAGTAGGGAATTTTTATTTATTACAAACTTTAGTCTCTTTTATTGTAGGTTTGGCGCTTCTAAAATTTAACTATGTCTCTGACGATTATTCTTATTGCAGCAACCGTGCTCGTGTCCATTTTAGGATTTACTAATGCAAAAACAAGAGAGGAACTTATTTTTTCTCCGGCTCTTATTTATCAGGAAAACCAGTATTACCGGTTTGTATCCTATGGATTTTTGCATGCAGATATCATGCACCTTATATTCAACATGTATGCCTTTTATCTTTTTGGAGAGGCCACCGAATACTATTTTAATGAAATATTTGGACAGTTCGGAGCAACTTTTTATTTACTCCTATATTTCTTGTCCCTGATTGTTTGTGTCATCCCGGATTTTTCAAAATTTAAAAACAATCCAAATTACAGAAGCTTAGGAGCCTCCGGAGCGGTATCAGCAGTCGTTTTTGCGTATATTATGTTTAATCCATTACAAGGAATTGGATTATTATTCATTCCGATTTTTATCCCCGGATTCTTATTTGGAATTCTTTTTCTTGTGATTTCTTACTTTCTTGGAAAAAAAGGCGCCTCTGTCGTAAACCATTCAGCACATATTTGGGGAGCCATTTTTGGAATTATTTTCATCATTATTGCCACTGAGTTTTTCTCTGATTATCCACTCCTGGATAATTTTATTAACTCTGTAAAAAACATGAACCCAAAAGATATTTTTAAGACGAGGTAAACATTATTTCTGTACAATAAGTAGTTTGAGGGGTGATCTTAAAGCGATCATCCAGTCTCTTGTGAATGATCCAAACGATTTTTTTATTGCTTTCAATTACCCACACCCTCTCCTTCTCTGCGAGCGATATTTTTTGATCAATAAAAAATTTGCTTAATTTCTTTTTCCCGGGTTTACCACTGAGCTTCTTTTGCATTCCAAATGGATAAAAATAATCTCCCTGCCGCCATTTCCGTAAAATTAGTGGATATACTAATTTTGAGGAATCCATCTGAATAACACCCGGACTTTTTTGAATGACGGTTTGAGGATTAAATTCATAGTTTTTGAAAATCAAAACACCTTCCTGGAAAGGAATTACCTGATCAGTTTCTTCAATAATAATGTGATTTGCCTGATCTGGATTAATAGGAGCAATAATCAGCCAACCACGGTTCTTTATCAACTTGTGCGTTGGAGAAGAAATATATTTTCCTGTTTCACTTCCTAAAAGATTTAAAGCTTGCTCTGTTTGGTGCGCTGTAAACCCGTATTCACGAAGTATCTCATAAAGGATCGTTTTTACAGGAGAGGTTTTTACTAATTTTAAAACAGGAATATGTACTTCCTTTCCTCTATATTCAATCAATTTTTTGCGATGTAAGGCAATAGATTGATTATATAGTATTTCTATTTCCCTGAATCTTTCGATATTATGTACCAGGTTTTCTTCCACTTTAGGAAATATTTTTTCAACGGAAGGAAGCCATTCATTCCGGAAATAATTTCGCGTGTATTTGTTTGATAAATTAGAAGAATCTTCCACAAATGAAAGGAAACTTTCCTCTGAAAATTGAACAATTTCATTTTTAGAAGCAAATAATAAAGGCCTGATTAAATTTTCTTGTTTTGGCAAAATCCCTTGTAATCCTCTAATGCCCGTGCCCTTAAAAAAATTCATCAATAGCGTTTCTATATTATCATTCGCATGGTGTGCGGTTACTATTTTTAAAGGCCTGGAAGATGAATCCATTTCGGATTCACCCGGCACTTTGTCCGCAATCTCCGCTGATAATTGCCTGAACCAGGTATATCTTAATTCCCGTGCAGCTACCTGAATAGACATTTTATTTTGGGAAGCAAACAATTCCGTATCAAATGATTTTACGTAAACAGGTACTTTATATTTCTCTCCGAGTTTGTGCACAAAAGCTTCATCCCGGTTACTTTCTTCATCCCGAAGGTGAAAATTACAATGGGCAATGGAAAATGAGTAGCCTGCCTGATGGCATAATTCTGCCAATACCACCGAATCAACACCCCCACTAACGGCTAACAGTAACGGATCACTTTTTTGAAACAAGTTGTTTGTTTCTATATATTGTATAAAACCTTTTAGAAGAGACATTGTGTGGTTTGAATGAAAAGATCAGTTATCCAGGTCCTCCGCATCTTCAAAGGCAGCTTGCAATTCTCTATAGGCGTGAGCATCATTTGATTCTTCTGCCACCTCCATACCTCTTTTATATACACGCAAGGCTTTGGGAATATCTCCCAATCTCTCGAGCGTCTTGCCCAAATGGTAGTAGGAACCAATGTAAGTTGGTTCTCTTTTCAGAATCTCATTAAAGAGCAATCTCGCATTTTCATCCTCTCCTACTTTAATATATTCCAACGCCAGCGCATGTTGTAGAAAACTATCATTCTGCTGGGTTTTCATATAATCCTTCAATTTTTGAATTCGATCCATGATTTAATTTTTTACTTTTTGTTTCCTTAGTATCTTCGCACCACAAAAAAACAAAAGCAACATGAAGATACTTGTTTGCATTAGCAAAACGCCGGATACAACGGCAAAAATAGCTTTCACAGATAACAATACGAAATTTGCTGAGACGGGAGTTCAATTTATTTTGAATCCTTATGATGAATGGTACGCACTAGTAAGAGCTATTGAAATGAAAGAAGCAGATCCTTCAACTGTTCTGCATTTAATCAATGTAGGTGGTACGGAATCTGATCCGATAATCCGTAAAGCGCTCGCTCTTGGAGGAGATGAAGCCATTCGTGTAAACATAGATAGTCAGGATAGTTTTTATATAGCTTCTCAAATTGCAGAAGTAGCAAAACAAAATAATTACGACCTCATATTTACAGGTAAGGAAACCATTGATTATAATGGCTCATCTATAGGCGGGATGGTTGCAGAACTTTTAGATATGCCTTATATTTCTCTAGCTACCAAATTCACTTTGGAAGGCAATTCAGCTACAATTATTCGGGAAATAGAAGGTGGTGAAGAAACAGATGTTGCGAAATTACCAATAGTTGTTAGTTGCCAAAAAGGAATGGCTGAACAAAGAATTCCGAATATGAGAGGAATCATGGGAGCGAGAACAAAACCTTTAAAAGTAGTTGAACCAGTAGAAGCTGACTCTTTTACAGAAATTCAATCTTTTGAATTACCTCCGGCTAAAGCAGGTGTAAAAATGATTTCTGCTGATAATCCGGAAGAATTAGTAAGACTTCTTCATGAAGAAGCAAAGGTTATTTAATCCGGAAAGACGTATAATAAAGCGGTTTCTCCCTTATTAAAAAAGGCATCCGGAATCAAAACAACATTTTACAATCTTTTAATTAATGAAATGAGTATTCTAATATTTATAGACCAATCAGAAGGACAAATAAAAAAGAGTTCATTTGAAGCTGCTTCTTATGGAGCACAACTTGCAAAAAATTTAGGCACAACTGCTGAAGGAATTATCATGGGAACAGTAGAAGATGATTTATCATCCCTTGGTAAATATGGATTAACCAAAATACATTCGGTAAAAAATGAAGCCCTTAATAATTTTGATGATGAGGTATTCACGCATATCATAGCGGAGGCAGTAAAAAAGACTGACGCAAAAGTGGTTATTTTTTCAAATAATTTTAATGGAAAAGCCGTAGCTCCAAGATTGTCTGTAAAGTTAAAAGCAGGATTAGTAGCCGGAGCAATTGCTTTACCTGAAACAAGTGATGGATTTGTAGTTAAGAAAAATGTATTTAGCGGAAAAGCATTTGCGAATGTTTCTGTTAAGACAGATATCAAAATCATCTCTCTGAATGCAAATGCATTTAAAGCTATTGAAGGAGATGGAGTGGCAGAAGTAGAAGAATTACAAGTAGAAATTCCACAGGCACGGGTAGAGGTAAAGAGTGTAGATAAAGTGGTTGGAGAAATCCCATTAGCAGAGGCCGAAATTGTTGTAAGTGGTGGTCGGGGATTAAAAGGACCTGAAAACTGGGGATTGGTTACAGATCTTGCAGAAGTTCTTGGTGCCGCTACCGCATGTAGCCGCCCTGTAAGCGATAGCGACTGGCGTCCACATCACGAACACGTAGGTCAGACCGGATTAGCAATAGCTCCAAATTTATATATAGCCATCGGAATATCTGGCGCCATTCAACACCTAGCCGGAGTAAACAGAAGCAAGGTAATTGTAGTTATAAATAAAGATCCGGAGGCACCCTTTTTTAAGGCCGCTGATTATGGAATTTTAGGCGATGCTTTTGAAGTAGTTCCAAAAATAACGGAAGCTATAAAGAACCTAAAATAAGGACGCTTTTTAAAAGTGGATTTTTATTTTTATATCTTTGTCGGGAAAAACATCAATTAAATTTAGGGATGAGTATGAAGAAAATTGAATTAGAAATTGTGGCACTTTCTCATAGTATTACCCAAACTCACTCCTATGCAGTGGTCTTGGGCGAGGTGAATGGATTGAGAAGATTGCCCATTGTGATCGGAGGATTTGAGGCGCAGGCGATTGCAGTCGCGTTGGAGCGTATGCAACCAAGCAGACCGCTCACTCATGATTTGATGAAAAACTTTATGCTTGCTTTCAGTGTTGATCTACACGAAATAATCATTAATGACCTTCAGGAAGGTATATTTTATTCTAAACTGATTTGTTCCACTGAGAAAGAAACGGTAGAAATTGATTCCCGCACTTCTGATGCAGTGGCTCTGGCAGTGCGTTTTGGCTGCCCCATTTATACATATGAAAATATACTGGACAGCGCCGGTATGCTCATGGAAGCGGATGATAAAAAGAAAAAAGTAGTCGTATCTCATACAGATGCCGGAAGCGATGATCTTAAAAAAATGAGTATAAATGAGCTGGAGATCTTACTCAAAGAAGTACTTGAATATGAAGATTATATTAAAGCTGCGTCAATAAGAGATGAAATAAAAGAAAGAAAAGGAGAAGAGGACGAATAAATCTCCTTTGAAGATCCTTAATATTACTTTTAAACATTGAAATTCATTGGTCACATTTTCGAATTGCAAAATAAACCTTGGATTAAATATTCTTCGAAAAAGAGAAGACGGCTACAACGATATCCATTCGCTTTTTTTACCCGTTCCCTGGTATGATGTATTGGAAATAATACCATCAAATACCAAACATACTAAAATATACCCCTCAGGATTCGATTCTGGCAATCCATCAGAAAATCTTTGTCTAAAAGCATATTATCTGGTTAAAAAGGATTATCCGGAATTGCCGGAATTATCTATTTATCTGCATAAAACAATTCCTGCAGGATCAGGTTTGGGAGGAGGTTCAAGCAATGCAACCTTTATGCTTTTACTTTTAAATGAGAAATTTGATCTGAAAATTTCTTCAAAAAAACTATTTAGCTACGCAGAAAAACTTGGCAGCGACTGCCCATTTTTTATAATAAATAAACCTGTACTTGCCCAGGGGAAAGGTCAAATTTTAGAATCGTATCCACTCTCATTTTCCGGCAAAAAATTTTTAATCTTATTCCCGGGTATTCATATTAATACATCAAAACTATTTGAGGAAATAAAACCTACAATTCCTGAAAAACCAATAGTCGAAATATTACGACAACCGCTTCATTCCAGGAAAAACGAATTAAAAAATGATTTTGAAGAAATTGCATTTCAAAAATTCCCACTTTTAGAAAAAACCAAAATTAAATTATACGAATTTGGTGCAGAATACGCTTCCATGACAGGTTCCGGCAGTACAATATTTGCTATTTTCAGCGAGGATTCTCCTGAAAATTTCCCAATAGATTCCCATTGGATTTGCAAATGGATAAAAATTTAATGGAATTGAGTTTATTTATTATAAATTTGTACTCCAAATTACAATATTGATCAACTTATCTTTTATAAAACATTTTTTGGCTGAGAATCTCGATTTCTTAGATCACACGGTATAACGATATCGTCCCTTTCTCCTGTTTTCAGATCAATTTATTCTACTGTTTTCCGCACCATTTATTTAACTAATCAATTTATTTTATGTCTTCGTACACAACTGATAATCAGACAGCTCATTATATTAATCTTGAAAATGAGTATAGTGCCCACAATTACCATCCACTTCCTGTCGTACTATCCAAAGGCGAAGGAATTTATGTTTGGGATGTGGAAGGAAGAAAATATTACGACTTTCTAAGTGCTTATTCTGCCGTGAATCAAGGCCATTGTCATCCAAAAATTATTGATGCACTCATCAATCAGGCAAAAGAAATCACACTTACAAGCAGGGCATTTCATAGTAAAGAATTGTCCATATTTACCCAAAAAATTACCAGCATTTTTGGATATGATAAGGTCATTCCAATGAATACAGGAGCAGAAGCTGTAGAAACTGCCATCAAACTATGCAGACATTGGGCATACAGAGTAAAAAATGTAGAGCAAAACAAGGCAAAAATTATTGTATGCGACGGCAATTTCCATGGAAGAACAATGGCCATTATTTCTTTCAGCAGCGACCCTGTTGCAAAAAAAGATTTTGGTCCTTATCTCGATGGATTTATATCTATACCATATAATGATCTTCTTGCTTTAGCAGAAGCGCTGAAGGACAAGAATGTAGCCGGATTTTTAGTAGAACCCATTCAAGGAGAGGCTGGTGTTAATGTGCCGGATGACGGATACCTTGCAACTGCCAAAAAATATTGCGAAGATGCCAACGTGTTATTTATGGCCGATGAAATTCAAACGGGACTAGCACGTACAGGAAAGATGCTCTGCTGCGATCACGAGAATGCCAGACCGGATATATTGATTTTGGGTAAAGCGCTAAGCGGGGGAGTAATGCCCGTAAGTGCTGTACTTGCAGATGATGAAATTATGTTGACAATTAAGCCCGGGGAACATGGAAGTACATATGGTGGAAATCCTCTGGCCTGTGCAGTGGCTATAGCATCTCTGGAGGTATTAATTGATGAAAATCTGGCCGAAAAAGCGGAGGAAAATGGCGCATTTTTAATGGAAGAACTAGCAAAATTACACTCACCCCACATTAAAACAATTAGAGGGAAAGGCTTATTAAATGCCATTGTAATTGATCATCCTAAAGAAGATGCAGCCTGGATTTTGTGTGTAGAACTAATGAAAAATGGACTAATAGCAAAGCCAACTCAGGGAGATAAAATTCGTTTTGCTCCACCTCTTGTCATTACCCAAAATGAGATAAAAGAGTGCGTAAAGATTATTGGAGAAAGCCTGAAAGTTCTGGATTAATAGAAAAAATCACCACCGGAAACAACACCTGAAGCAATCTGGTTTTGTTTCCGGTGATGAGTATTTAACTCATATCTCCGGCTCCAAATCCGAGCGGAAGCAAGTCAGCAACATTTTCAATTACCTGAATCTGACCTTCCATCCCACTTAATATTACCCGAATTGGACTTCCTGTACGGCCTTGAAATTCAGCAAATGATTGTCTGCAAATGCCACAAGGACTCACAGGCCGATCACTTTTTCCGTTTAAATTGTGATAAGAAATAGCAATTGTTTTAATTCCTACTCCGGGAAATAGTGTAGAAGCGACAGACATTAGTGTGCGTTCTGCACAAATTCCTGCCGGATAAGCTGCATTTTCCTGATTTGTACCACTAACCATTTCGCCATTTACCAATTTCGCATAAGCTCCAACCTGAAATTTGAGTATGGTGCATAAGCAAATTGGGTAACTGAACGGGCCCGGGAAAGCAATGTAGCGTCTTCCTCCTCTAATTCTCCCAAAGAATCATAGACTTTAATCTCAAATTTCACTTCTTGTATGTTCATTATTTCTGTTTTATGAACCTGAAAAATACTATTTTGAAAGCGGAAAAGACCATCTTTATGGGAAAGAATTTTTCCATCCGGGTAAAATAAGAGAGTTTATATCGATAATACTCTTTCATATTTTAATTAAAAACCTGTTTTTCAATCAGATTTGTGAACAAATTATCTACAAGAATGACCTATAATTTTCAAAAAATATAAGGTCAGCTACAGCATAAATTAAGTTTAAAGACCAAATTCTATACATATATAAGTGATAAAAACACCTTAATTATTAATCCTTTTCTAGAATATCTCTTATTAAAGAGACCATTATTTTGACGTAATAAAACAAAAAAAGCCGCATAGAAATGCGGCGTTTGTTAAGAACCAAGATGATTCTGTAACCCCCAAAGAAAACGAGTTGAATATTTTTATTCAGTAAAAGACACTTCTTTTACATCACTTAATTCGATTTTACCCCCATCTCTTACCTGCTTTAAGCGGTAGAATAAGGTCTTTTTAGAAGCTATTTTATCAAATCCTCCAAACTGATTTCCTTCAATTTTGGAAGGATCCGGCCCTAATATGTACATAATCGTTTTAAAATCTCTTCCATTAAAACTTCTCTCCAGCTCAAAATAACCGGTCAAATTAGCCTCATTTATAGTCCATTTTATATCCACTTTATCCTCAAATCTCTCTGTATCAAAACTTAAAATCTCTAATTTATTGTTCTCTTTTTGAGCGTATGCAGTCAAATTAATTGTAATAAAAGACCACAACATGGCAATCTTTAATAGCCTATTTTTTATCATTGTATTATTTTTAATAATCATTTACAATGAATATCGGAAAACGGAATTTTATAAAATTGGATGGATTAGAACGAAATATGTTCCTTTTAAAGTTTTGGTTTAACCTAAGCACATTAACATAATCTCCTATAAGAAACCTCTTTCATATAGAAAAAGCAAACTATACAATTGTATGATTTTGAAAAAACTTGAAATCCGGAAGGAGGTATTAGCAGTGTTAAGTATGGGTACTTAAAGATAAAATTTTGGGTCATTCCTTGTGTTTATGGTAAAAAAACAAATTGGCTTTTTCAGGAATGGTAGGATTTCATGCATAAAAGTA
>JBDSBN010000267.1:0-6767 GCA_039921585.1 Ginsengibacter sp.
AGCATCATTTTACTAACCATGCATCGTACTTTCTCACCACCACTAAGTACGCTTGTTTTCTTTTTAATTTCATCGCCGCTGAACAACATTCTTCCTAAAAACCCTCTAAGAAAATCTTCGTCCACATCTGTAAAATGATCGGGAACGAATTGTCTTAACCAGTCTAATAAATTTAGATCTTCCGTAAAATACTCACTGTTATCGTTGGGTAAATAAGCAGATGTAATAGTAGTCCCCCACTCAATTTGCCCTTGATCATGTTTCATCCTGCCCATAATAATTTCAAAAAAACTGGTAAGGGCTACGGGATTCCTTCCAAGAAAAGCGATCTTTTGCCCTTTAACAACATCGAAATTAATATTTTCAAAAAGCGTTTTCCCTTCGATGCTTTTACTTAATTTCTGAACATTTAATATTTGGTTACCTGGTTCTCTTTCCGCTTTAAAAATAATTCCAGGGTATTTCCGGCTACTGGGAGTAATATCTTCAAAGACTAATTTATCCAATGCTTTTTTCCTGGAAGTAGCCTGCTTGCTTTTGGAAGCATTAGCACTAAACCGGGCGATAAATTCAAGTAAATCTTTTTTCTTCTCTTCCTGCTTCTTGTTCTTATCTGTCGCTTGTCTTGCCGCCAACTGACTACTCTCATACCAGAAAGTATAGTTACCGGTGTATATCTTTATCTTTTGTTTATCTACGTCTGCCACATGCGTACATACCGCATCTAAAAAGTGACGATCATGACTCACCACCAAAACAATGTTTTGATAATCTGCTAAGAAATTCTCCAACCAGGCAATTGTCGTAACGTCCAGGTTATTTGTAGGCTCATCCAATAATAAGATATCCGGATTTCCAAATAGCGCCTGAGCTAACAGAATCCTTACCTTAATATTAGCCGGAATTTCGTTCATTAATTTATAATGCAGCTCATCTGCTACGCCCAACTCATTAAGCAAAGTAGCAGCATCACTCTCTGCGGTATACCCACCCATTTCTCCGAATTCAGCTTCCAATTCTCCCGCTTTCATTCCATCCTCTTCGGAAAAATCTTCTTTCATATAAATCGCATCCTTTTCCTGCATGATGTCCCACATTTTCTTATGGCCCATCATAACAGTATGCAAAGCGCTCACTTCATCAAACTGGAATTGATCCTGACGCAGAACAGCCATCCGCTCGCCGGGTGTAATACTTACCGATCCTTTTGTTGGCTCAATTTCTCCGCTCAGAATTTTTATGAATGTAGACTTCCCGGCACCGTTTGCACCAATTACTCCATAACAATTCCCCTTGACAAAATTGATATTTACTTCATCAAATAACACCCTTTTTCCAAAGGAAAGAGTTACATTATTAACACTGATCATGCTGGTTCTTTTTTTTAGAGCGGCAAAAGTAAGATTTTAATGTTTGTAAAGCGAAAGATAAAAGGTGTTTTATGTTTTAGTTTACGGTTTTGAAACGAATTTGATCAGCAAAAATCAAAATTCACTCATTAATAAGTTTCGGGAATGGATATAAACAAATCAGGTGTTGTATCACAACACCTGAACTTTTTTGAGGAAAAGCAATTTAATAATTCCTCCTTTCCGAATTTTTTATCTGGATTGCTTCTAACCTTAATGAATTTTAAATAATCCATCTTTTAAATCGGTTTCGAAATCGTCCGCTCTATTTTACCAACTTCTTTTTGGATCAAAATTCTCTAATTCTTTCGCTACTGCGTTTAAAAAAGTAGATCCCAGCGCACCATCAATAATGCGGTGGTCATAGCTGAGAGAAATATACATCATATGTCTGATCGCAATACTATCACCTTGTTCTGTTTCAACTACTACCGGACGCTTCTTAATTGCACCAACGGCCATGATTGCTACCTGGGGCTGATTGATTATCGGAGTTCCCATCAAACTACCAAATGTGCCCACATTCGTTAATGTGAATGTTCCATTGGAGGTGTCATCCGGTCGTAATTTATTATTTCGGGCATTATTGGCTAATGTATTTACTTGTTTGGCAAGCCCGGTAAGATTTAACTGATCCGCATTTTTAATAACCGGGACAATTAAATTTCCATTAGGCATGGCCGCTGCCATTCCGATATTAATATCCTTTTTCACGATAATTCTATCGCCATCGACACTACTATTGATTAATGGATATTTTTTAATGGCTTTGATAATTGCCTCGACAAATAATGGAGTAAATGTAATTTTCTCTCCTTCCCTCTTTTCGAATTCTTTCTTAATTTTCTCCCTCCATAGTACAAGGTTGGTCACATCACATTCCGTAAAACTAGTTACATGCGCACTTGTTTCCTGACTATCAATCATGTGCTTTGCAATCATCTTGCGCATTCTGTCCATTTCTATAATCTCCACATTACCACCGGCGAAAGTTTCAGGAGTTTGTCTGGCTAATTGCACTTCTTGTTTGGCAGGTTGTGTCCCTGTTGCTTTTGCAGGAGTTCTTTCCGAAACCTCTTCTGCGCTATGTGTTGTATCAACCGGCTGCTTTTTTCTATTTTCTAGATAATTGACAATATCCTTTTTACTCACCCGGCCATCTTGTCCGGTGCCTTCAATATTTTCCAGCTCAGTCATGGAAACACCTTCACTTGCCGCAATATTTAATACAAGCGGGGAATAGAAACGAATGGTTGAGGAAGATGGAGAAACAGGCTTTCGGTCATTTGGCAGATGAGGTATTTCTTCTACCACACTTGCATCTTCATGCACTTCTTCCACAGCTTGTTTTTGAGGTGCAGCATCAGATGCTCCAACGCTTGAACCAGTATTAATCCTTGCAATAACTTCTCCTACAGGAACCACATCATTTTCTTCAAATAATATTTCTGCGATTGTCCCTTCGGCTGTTGATGGCACTTCGCTATCCACTTTATCTGTAGCTATATCCAACACAGTTTCATCCATTTCAACTTTATCTCCAGGCTTTTTATGCCATTTAAGAATTGTTGCTTCCACGATACTTTCTCCAAGTTTGGGCATTATTAAATCTACCATGCTCATATAAAATGAATTTATGTTTTTATTGATGCTTCAAAATTAGCAATAAAAAAGTGATTGAATAAAATAGGTTCAGATTAACCCATAAAATAATTAAAGAAAGTAAAACTTAGGATGACTTCAGAATAAACTCTCTTAACATATTGATAGCCATAACAGAAGTGACTTCAATGTTTTTAGAGCGTTTAAAACGTTGATGAAAACATCTGCTAACATAACTGTCCTTATTACCAACTGCAACCCAAACTGTACCCACCGGCTTCTCCGGTGTGCCGCCATCAGGGCCCATTATTCCGGTTACGGCTATTCCAAAATCAGTGGAAAACTTTTTTAACAGACCTGTCAACATTTCTTTTGCTGCTTCTTCACTTACGGCACCATAAAGGTTCAATGTTTCTTCTTTTACCTGTAAATTATTTTTCTTTATATCATTTGAATAACTAACTATTCCACCCTCAAAATAGTTTGAGGCCCCGGGCACAGATGTAATTAATGCAGCAATCCGTCCTCCTGTACAACTCTCCGCCGTAGAAACTGTTTTCCCCGCAGATGTCAGAACTTTCCCCAGAACCATCTCCATGGTTTCATCTTCATCCGTTACAATATAATCCTCCACCAATTTCTTAAGCAATTCAAATTCCTGAAGAATCGTCGGCTCATTTAAGCGGTTTGCGAATATCACAGATGACAATCTCAAACGCACCATTCCATAATTAGGCAGGTAGGCTAATTTGATTTCCCGCGGCAAACTATTTTCAAAATCAGCAATTTTTTCAGCCAAAGCGGACTCCCCGATTCCGGCAGTGAGTATCGTTTTATGAACAATTACCGGCAACTCAAATAAATTTTTAAGATACGGAATCACTTCTTCCATGATCCCCTCCATTTCGTAAGGAATTCCCGGCATACTAATAAAAACCACTCCTTTCTTTCTGAAAATCATTCCGGGTGCGGAGCCCCTCCTGTTTTGAATGACTTCACACACATCAGGTACTTTTGCCTGCAGGAGATTCAATTCGGAAACCGGTTTCCGATAGATATTCTCAAACAGGTTTCTGACATTTTGCTCCGCTTCTTCATTACAATGAGTGTCCCTTCAAAATACCTGCATAATGCATCCTTCGTCAGGTCGTCTTTTGTGGGGCCCAAACCTCCTGTAATAAGGACAATTTGGGAGTCGATTGATTCCTTATTGAGTGCATCATAAATCTCGTGATGATTATCGCCAACTGCTACACGACGCTTAATGCTTATGCCTGCTTCATTAAGTTTCCGGGCGATATAACTACTATTGGTATCCACTACCTGGCCGATTAATAACTCATCACCGATCGTAACTAAAGAAGCAAATATATTTTTCATCCTGATTTATTATAGGCAGCAAAATTAAACCTTTGAATTCAGAATTTTAAAAACCAATGGACTGCAGAAAACTGACATCAGGAATTCGTCAAAGAATTATTCTATTCTAACATTGATTTACATCGTTATTTTATATTTTCATTGTAAAAGATTTCTATATTTTTACGCACTTCTAAACGCTCAAATACGCTTCAATTGAAAAAACTTGTTTGTCTTTTATTCCTCTTTGGAACAATCCACGCACATAGTCAAATTTCCAGTGCAACAATTAAATCTGCCTACACGAAATTTATCAACTATCCGGCTTTTAAACACTCAAGCATCAGTCTGTATGTCGTTAATACAAAAACAGGAAAGCCTGTTTTGGAGGAAAACGCACAGATGGGATTGGCACCAGCCAGCACTTTAAAAGTGGTTACATCCGCTGCAGCTTATGCGATACTGGGTCGTGATTACAGATATGAAACAAAACTTTCTTATTCAGGAAAAATAGACAAGGGAATTTTAAATGGAGATATCATTATTACCGGCAGTGGCGACCCAACACTTGGAAGCTGGCGATATGAATCAGCAAAAGAACAAAACGTTCTTGCAGAATTTATGAAAGCTATCGCCCGGCAGGGCATCAATGAAATTACCGGAAATGTTTTAGTAGATGAAAGCTTATGGACCGGTGAAATTACTCCCAATGGATGGATCTGGCAGGACATGGGAAACTATTATGGAGTGGGTGCGAGAACGCTCAATTGGCGGGAAAACCAATATGACTTATTCTTAAAATCCGGCAATCAAATAAATAATTCTGTTGAAATAACCGGTACATTACCGGCGCATGTTGTTGGATTAAATTTAAGTTCCGTAGCAAAAGCAGCCGCAAAAGGCACCGGAGACAATGCTTACATCTATCATCCGTTAAATGATCCTACCGGTTATGTGAGAGGAACAATCCCTGCGGGAGAAAATAAATTTAAAATATCCGGTTCAATGCCAAATGGAGCGCAACAACTTGCGATGACATTGGAAGCCGCATTAAAAAAGACCACGTTGAAAAATATTGAAGAAGCGTATCCGGTTATGAAAGCAGGTAAACCCGGTACATTTTTTTATACGTACTACTCCCCTACTATGGATAGTATTTCTTATTGGTTTGTCAATAAAAGCATCAATCTCTATGGAGAAGCGATGCTTAAAACGATGGGTTTACAGGAGGGGCAATCCGGGGAAACATCTTCCGGAGTAAAAGTGATGAAGGATTTTTGGAAAAAAAATGGAATTGATCCAACTGCTTTGAGCATTCAGGATGGAAGCGGATTATCTCCTGGTAACCGGATTACTACATCCAGTTTGGTTCAGGTATTACAATATGGAAAGAAACAAGATTGGTTTAATTCCTGGTTTGAAGGATTCCCTTTGATTAATGGAATCAAAATGAAAAGTGGAACGATTGGTGGAGCTCTTGGATATACTGGTTTTATAAAAAGCAAGACCGGTGAAGAATACACGTTTGCTTTTATCATTAATAATTATGATGGAGGTGCATCAGAAACCAGAAGAAAAATGTGGAGATTCCTGGATTTGCTTAAATAAAGTAAAAATTTGACTGCTTGAAATTTTGATGAGTTAAAAGGAATATTTTTCTTTTTTATTTCGTTTCATCCATATCTAGAACATCTATATCTGCTTCAGCGGATTGTTGTTTTCCAAATCTTCTATATTTTCTTTTTTTAAATTTTACAAGTGCTACATACATCGGATTTTTCTTTGGGACATTATCACCCAATAAAACTCCCCATTGTTTTAAATTATCTGTTCGATCACAAATAATTTTTAAAATTGCAATGGTAGGTAATGATAAGAACATTCCCGGTATTCCGGCGAGGCTTCCTCCTACCACCACACCCACAATACTCGCCAGCGCATTAATTTTTACTTTGGAACCAACAATTTTAGGCATCAGAATATTATTATCCAAAAATTGAACAACAGCAATTGCAATTAGAACCGTCAGAACAGGCGTTAGATCCTGAGAAGAAGTGAGTGTTAACAATACTCCTATGACATTTCCAAAAAGAGCGCCTACATAAGGGATTAAATTCAAAATTGCGAAGATCACCCCTATCAAAAGGGCATGTTTAATTCCAAAAAGCAACAGAATTCCTCCAAGCAAAAAAGTGATATATCCAATTTGAATGAGAAGGCAGACGAGATAACTTTTAATAATACTTTCGGTTTCTTTAATTCCTTCGGATACACGATCGTAATCTTTTTCCGGAAACCAATAGAAGATAAAACGTGTTAAAAGATTTCTATAAAAAAGTATCAGAAAAATATAAATAGGTAATAGGCCTAAAAAAATAAAAACGGATGATAAAGAGG
>JBDSBN010000268.1:0-10605 GCA_039921585.1 Ginsengibacter sp.
CCTTTAAGTCATGATGAAGTTGTACACGGAAAATCGCCCATGATTTATAAGATGCCCGGAGATGAGTGGCAGAAATTTGCAAATCTTCGGGTGTTGTATACATATATGTACACGCATCCGGGCGCCAAATTGCTATTTATTGGGAATGAATTCGGGCAAACTTCCGAATGGAATTTTTCTACGGAACTCAATTGGAAGTTATTGCAGTTTGAGCCTCATAAAAAAATGAAATATTGTTTGCAACGCTTAAATCAACTTTACACTTCGACTCCGGCACTATACGAATATCAATTTGATCCCAAAGGATTTGAATGGGTGGATTTAGATCATCGCAATGAAAGTGTGATCGTATATAAAAGAAAAGGAAAAAAGAGCAAAGACGATGTGTTGGTTGTATTTAATATGACACCAGTGGAACGATATGATTGGAAAATTGAAACGAAGGGAAAATCTTCCTGGGAACAAATATTTTGTAGCGATGATGTAGAGTTTTGGGGAACCGGAAAGTTTTCCAATCAGGAAATTACTACCAGTGTTGTGGATAAAAAGAATCATGTTTTTGAAATAAACCTGAGTCTGCCGGCGTTATCAGCTATAGTATTAAAATAGGCCGCCCGGTCTTTTAATACTTTTTTAAAATATAACCTATGAAATCACTCATGCTTACAGCGTTATTGGGTTTGTCCTACTTATTTGTTTTTTCTAACAACAGCGATAGCGCTCAATATTATTACAATAAAGGTCTGCAAGAAAATAAGGACAGATTATTTGCCCAGGCTGCAATAAGTTACGATAAGGCTATTGAATTTAATCCGCAGTTTGCATTAGCCTATTTGGCGAAAGCGAAAGTGAGTATTCAAATGAGCCGGATGTATGATGCAGGACAAAACTTTTTAAAAGCGTATGAGCTGGATCCCGGCAATCCCGAGGTGATTCAGGAACTTACTATATTTTATTTCAACAATCGCCAATATCAGAAATGTATTGAATTTGCTGAAAAATGTGTCGGGTGCGAGTTGACCGAACGTATGTTAGGAATGAGTTATTATGAATTGGAAGATTATGGAAAAGCAGAAAAGTTTTTAAAAATTGCTTTAAAGAAAAATGAGCATGATGCCGAAGCTTCCTATACTCTTGGGAGAACTTACCTGGAACTCGAAAATGGAAAAAGTGCTCTGGAGTTTTACCAAAAAGCGGTCACATCAGCGCCTACGCGCTTTAATTGGTTATATGAATTAGGTCTATTGTATTATAACAGCAAAGAGTATAAAAATGCGCTTACTTATTTTGATAAAGCTGCAAAAGCGGGAGTTCAAAAAGGAAATGATTTTCTGGAGAATTATGGCTTTGCCCAGATTTATTCAGGAGATGCAGAAGCGGGAGTGAAAACATTAGAAACTGTTCTGAATAAAAAACCAAATAATAAGGAACTCCTGAATAATATCGCCTATGCGATGTACACCACGAAACGGTATGAGGCGGCGATTACTTTCTATGAAAAATTACTAACTCTGAATGCAAATGATGCATCCTCATTATTCATGGCGGGCATGACGTTCCAAAAAATGGGGCAAAAAGAAAAAGGACAAGCTATCTGTGATAAAGCGATAGAAATGGATCCGTCCCTGGCCAGAAACAGGCAAAAGAAGGAAATGCCAATGGGACTTTAGAAGTATGAGCCAAACCTATGTGTAATCAAACTCGACCTTCTTCAGCCCTTTGACCATTTAACCAATTAACTATTTTATCTCCCAGCTCTTATCTTTGCTGCCATTTATTTACATTATATATGGCAGCATTACAATTTGAATTGCAACATACTGACTCGGGCTCAAAAGCAAGGGCAGGAAAGATTACAACCGATCATGGAGAAATTCTGACCCCTATTTTTATGCCTGTTGGAACCGTTGGAAGTGTGAAGGGAGTATCGCAGCAGCAACTGGTTAAAGACGTAAAAGCTCAGATTATTTTAGGGAATACATATCATCTTTATCTCCGTCCCGGAATGGATGTTTTGGAAGCGGCAGGCGGTTTGCATAAGTTTATGAATTGGGAAAAGCCCATTTTGACAGATAGCGGTGGATTTCAGGTTTTTTCTTTAAGTGGCGTTCGAAAACTGACTGAAGAGGGCGCTTTATTTCAAAGCCATATCGATGGCAGTAAACATCTGTTTTCTCCAGAAAAAGTAATGGATATTCAGCGCATTATTGGTGGTGATATTATTATGGCCTTTGATGAATGTCCGCCCTGTGCCAGTGATCATGCATACGCAAAAAAGTCTTTGGAGCTAACCAATCGGTGGCTTGACAGGTGTTTTCAGCAATTTAATAATACAGTAAATAAATACGGCTTTACCCAAAATTTATTTCCCATTGTACAAGGTGGAGTTCATCATGATTTAAGAAAGATGTCTTGTGAATTTGTGGCATCCAAAGAAGCCACCGGAAATGCGATTGGCGGCTTAAGCGTGGGAGAACCCACAGAGAAAATGTATGAAATCTGTGAACTTTGTTGTGAGAATCTCCCGGAGAATAAACCCCGCTATCTCATGGGCGTTGGAACCCCTTGGAATCTGCTGGAATGCATTGCCCGCGGCATTGATATGTTTGATTGTGTAATGCCAACCCGCAATGGACGTAATGCCATGCTATTCACCAGTAATGGAATAATTAATATTGATAATAAAAAATGGGAAAAGGATTTTTCTCCTCTTGATGATGGAATTGATTGTGAAGTAAGCAATTATTATAGCAAAGCATATTTAAGGCACTTATTTAAAGGCAAAGAATTATTGAGCCTGCAAATCGCCAGTGTTCATAATCTTGCTTTTTATATCGATATTATTACAAAAGCACGGGAACATATTTTAAATGGTAGTTTTCCTTCCTGGAAAAATGAAATGACTATTAAATGGCAACAAAGATTGTAACAATACAATGCAGGGTCAGTTATTAGAGCGGTATATTTATTATCCCAAATAAATGTTTTGAAAAAAATAAGTGATTTCAAGACCGATCGTCCGGGAATAAGTAAATTTGCTCATCTTTGCTATGTTGCAAAATCTGGTCGAAATGACTTTTGATGTTTTTTAAACTTGTAAATTTTTTTCTATGACAAGGTGGCTATTAACTGGTTTTTTTACAATTATTACAAGTATTGGATTATTAGCACAACAAACTATTCTTGAGATAAAAGGCACGGGGAATAATGTTTATCTGGATCATACTGTAGCTCCGAAAGAGAGTTTATACAGTGTAGGCAGAATGTATAATGTAGCGCCTAAAGATCTTGCTTCTTTTAATAGTATTTCTATAGATGCAGGATTATCTGTGGGGCAAGGTTTGAAAATTCCACTGGATAGAAGCAATTTTACCCAATCAGATGTAAGAAGTGTTGTTGATTTTTTAATTCCCGTTTATCACACCGTACAGAGTGGAGAAACACTTTACAGATTAGGAGTAAATTATAATAAAGTACCATTGGAGTCTCTTAAAAAATGGAATTCACTTTCATCTGATGCGGTAAATGTTGGAAGTCCGATGATCGTTGGTTTTTTAAAAGTAGATAAAAATCAATCTCCACTGGCAAGTTCACAGGTTTCAGCTAATCCTTCGATTGGTTCAGTACCTGCTGCGGAAAAGCCGGTTGAAAATAAACCATCAGTTATCGAACAGGTAGTTAAAAAAGAAGAAGTTGTTGCCAGGCCGGAAGATAAAAAAGAAGTCGTTACTCAGGCACCGGCTGTAGTGAATGTGCCTAAAAAAGAAGGCGCAAAATCTGGTGCGGGATATTTTAAACCTTTCTACGAACAACAATCCAGAGAAAATAATTCTCTTTCGGGTAATGGAATAGCTGGTGTGTTTAAATCTACCAGCGGTTGGCAGGATGGAAAATATTATTGCTTTAGCAATGATGCGGCACCGGGCTCTATTTTAAAAGTGACCAATAATGCCAACGGAAAAATAGTGTTTGCAAAAGTGCTTGATGCCATTCCTGATATAAAACAAAATGCCGGTCTTGTAGTGATCCTAAGTAATGCCGCTGCGGATGAATTGGAAGCAGGAGAAAGCAGATTTGATTGTTCACTGGAATATATGAAGTAAAAACTTTTTGCAGTGAATGAAGGTGCTTTAAAGTGTATAAACGGTACTCCTGACTAAATACTTTAAGTGGAAATTTGAATCAATCTATAAGCTACTTCCTCTCCAACCTCTTAAGAAGTCTTCAATATTCATTTTCCTTTTTCCTTCTATCTGTATTTCTTTTAATAAAATATACCCATCAGCGGCACGGAATTTCAAATAGGTTCTGTGGTCCGTAAGAAAGGGTGACTCATCGTCTGATCCGGTATCGGATGGAAATAGTTCTTTTTCCGCCCGGAATATCTTTAATTTCTTATCATCCAAAAAAGTAAAAGCGGCAGGGTAAGGGGATAATCCGCGGATAAGATTGTAGACGGAATCCACAGAATGCGCCCAGTCGATTTCACAGGTTTCGGTAAAGAGCTTTGGCGCATGTTTAAGTTCTTCGTTTTGACCAATAATAGTTTTCTGCTTAATTTCTTCTAACGTTCCTTTTTCCAATGCCCACATTGTTTTAACTAACAATTCAGCGCCCGTTTCCATCATTTTGTCATGAAGAATACCGGCGTTATCCGTTTCGTTTATAGAAATTTTTTCTTGAAGTAAAATATTCCCTGTATCTATTTCATGTTTCAATTTGAACGTAGTAACACCCGTTTCTTTTTCTCCATTGATAATGGCCCAATTGATTGGAGCAGCACCCCGATATTGCGGCAAAAGGGAGCCATGTAAATTTATTGTGCCTAGCGGCGGCATATTCCATACAATTTCAGGGAGCATTCTAAATGCGACAACTACCTGAACATCTGCTTTCAGGTTTTTTAATTCTTCAACAAACTCCTGGTTTTTTAGCTTTTCCGGTTGAAGAACAGGAATTCCATTTGCTTCGGCATATTCCTTAACGGCACTTTTCGTTAATTTCATTCCTCTTCCTGCGGGTTTGTCCGGAGCAGTAATCACTGCTGCGATATCAAATCCGGCTTTAAATAATTTATCTAAAGAACTCACTGCAAATGCAGGTGTGCCCATAAATACAATTCGTAAACTCAATGTAAAAATCTATTTGTGTTAAAATCAAATTTCTGAAAAATCCGGGTATAAAAGATATTTTTTCCGGATAGCCTTAAATTCATCTAGTTTGGGTTGCCAGCTATCCCTGATCTCTTCTTCTGATTTTCCGGCTTTTATTTGTTGCCAAAGTTCATTATTTCCCGCCAGCTTATTAAAAAATGATTGCTCCATATTTCCCGACTTAGGAACAATAAAAAAGGAGTCTTTATTTGGGAATAAACGATAAGCTTCCATTAACCATTTTAATTGCAGTTTGCGATCTGTCTTCTTTAATACGGCTTCTTTGGTTCCTGAAAGATCCCAACCGTAGCAAATTGTACCAAAATGTTTGCTGTTATTTGCCCCTTCATTCGGACTTGGCGAAAATGCAAATAAGGTTTTCGGAAGGGAGGGAGCTCCAAAAACCATAAAAGGTTTATCCGTTCCACGTCCTTCACTCAAAGTAGTGCCTTCAAAGAAACAAGTGCTTGGATATAAATAAATAGATTGAATATTGGGTAAATTCGGAGATGGCTTTATAGGCAATTCAAACAAACTGTTGTGATCGTAACCTGTGTTATTCACCACTTTTAGATAAAATGAGTTTTTTCCTTTTTTAGGAGATCTTTGGTATTGACTATACTTCCGATTCGCTTCCTTGCTTAACCATTTTTCTCCGGCAATCATTAAAGCATATTCACCCATTGTCATGCCATACACAACAGGCACAGGCTGCATTCCTACAAATGATTTATATTTCAAATCCAGTACCGGTCCATCCACATAAAATCCATTCGGATTTGGTCTGTCCAGAATGATCAATGGCTTGTTATTTTCTAAAGCTGCTTCCATATATTCCTCTAAGGAAGATATATATGTATAAAAACGAACTCCAACATCCTGGATATCGAATAATAAAACATCCACATTTTTTAAATCTTCTGCAGTGGGGCGACGCTTCGATCCATAAAGAGAAATGACAGGAACTCCTGTTTTATCATCAATGTAATTGCCCACCTTCTCTCCTGCGTCAGCAGTACCCCGAAAACCATGCTCCGGACCAAAAATCGTTGCCACGTTTACACCGGATTTTTTCAAGGTATCCACCAAATGAGTGTTACCAATCACGGAAGTGTGATTGGCAAAAAGGCCAACTTTTTTTCCTTTCAACAACGGCAGGTATTCTTCCATCGAATAGGCACCGGCTTTCATATTATTCTGACAAAAAGCGGCCGCGCCGAATAGCATAAAAAAAATAATTAAGGAAATCCTTGGGTTCATTTCTTTACTTTATATTTTAATTAATAATCGTGTAAAATACAATGATATATTCTCATAGCATGATAAATTAATTGTAAAATATCTATTTAAACAGCTTTGGGCATTTCTAAATAAAATATTATTTGTTACTTTACTTAACTCTGATATATTTCAAAAGAATGTATCTGTATTTATAAATGATTAAATAAAAAATTATGAGCACAGCTAAAAAAGGCGATAATGTAAAAGTGCATTACACAGGAAAATTGACTTCAGGCGAGCAATTTGATTCAAGCGCTAACAGAGAGCCACTGGCTTTTACAGTTGGAGCAGGTCAAATGATTAAAGGCTTTGACGAAGCAATTCCAGGTATGGCAGTTGGTGATAAGAAAACCATTAATATTTCTCCTGAAAATGCTTACGGCCATCAGAATAAAGAAGCTATTATTGAATTTCCAAAATCCAATATCCCTGCGGATATGAAATTGGAACCAGGAATGAAACTACAACTTCAAAATCAACAAGGACAACCGGTTCCCGTTGTTGTTACAGAAATAAAGGATGAAGTCGTTGTTCTTGATGCAAATCATGAACTTGCCTGAAAAGAACTGGTTTTTGATATTGAATTAGTAGAAATATCTTAAGCTTCTTTTATTAAAAGTATTTAACTCCCGGTCTTTATAAAAAAGGCCGGGTTTTTTTATCTTCATTATTACCGGTTGCTGTTTAGAAAAAAGTGGCTGGGAAAATAAATTTCAATATAAATTGATTATGTAAGCATCAAATAATGTTGGCCTTCATCATATTCTTTTTCCAGGGCTTCTAAAATTTGTTGAAACTGACTCTCATTGGAAAGGAAATCCGCATTTGTTACATCTATAAAAAGTGTTTTGATATTATGCTGTTTGATGTATTGCGTGTACATTTCTTGTAATGATAATAAATACTCCGGATCAATAGACTGCTCATAAGAGCGGTTTCTTTTTTTAATATTTTCCTTCAATTTGTCAATGGGAGCGTGCAGATAGATAAGTAGATTCGGTTGAACTAATTGTGGATTGATGATATTGAATAGTTTCTGATACAATGAAAATTCTTCTTCCGGTAAATTTACCTTCGCAAATAACAGGCATTTGGTAAACATGTAATCTGAAATCGTAACGCTGTGAAATAGATCTTTTGTCTGAAGTAATTCTTTTAATTGTTTATACCTTTCTGCCATAAAAAACAACTCCAGAGGAAAAGCGTACTGTTCTTTATTCTCATAAAATTTTGGAAGAAAAGGATTGTCTGCAAATTCTTCCAGAATCAAACGCGCATTAAAGTGATCACTTAATAGTTGTGCAAGAGTCGTTTTACCGGAGCCTATATTGCCTTCTATGGAAATGAAAGGATAGTTCATTATAAATCGCTAATATTTTTTTGTGGCAAATGTAATCATAATCGGGTAGGAGGAAATGATTCGGTGATAGAATAAGTCGTTTAATGCCACCCTTTATTCCATTATTAATTTCAGCATTCTACTTTCTGTTCTGCAGATCAACAGGCCAAACATCCAAATAATCGGTTGTTTCTGCATCCAGCTGAGAAATGGATTTTTTTAGTGCGGGATGTATGTAGTCAGGTGCCAATTCCACGAGGGGTTTTAATACAAATTTTCTATGTGCAATTTCTTTGTGAGGTACTACAAGTATTGAGTTTTCTATAATTTGGTCGTTATAAAAAAGGATGTCAATATCTATAATTCTTGCGGCATTTTTTGTTGTTCGTACTCTCCCTAATCTTTTTTCTATTTCTAAAATAGATTGCATGACCATTTCCGGGCTAAGTAATGTTTCTACTAAATGTACCTGATTAAAAAAGGCGGGTTGGTTTGTATCTCCCCAGGCAGCGGTTTCGTAAATGGCGGAACTTTTCAGAATGTGCCCGATATTTTTTTCTATAGACTCTGCTGCGATGTTGAGATTTTTTTTTCGGTCACCAATATTTCCTCCGGTGATTAAGTAGGTGTGATTCATTAATGGAAAATTATTTTTTAGCAGAACATATTTTCTTTCATCTTTAGGGACATAGATTTAAGCATTTTCATCCCTCCGGGAAAAATGTATCAAGGCTTTTAGTTGCCTCAATATTCCTTCCTTTATTTTCGGGCAAAGTTACATCATGAACGATTTAAAATTTATTTTAAGACAGTTGCCTTTTTCAGATATTTTTGCACCGCATTTAAATTTCCCTTTGTACATTTCATATTATGCGAAAAATTATTTTTTTTATTATTAGTGCCCTATTTCTTATAGGACTACTATTCCTGTTAAGCATGTTTTTACCCTCCAAAACTTCGGTGACAAAATCTATTGGAATCAATGCACCTTCCAGCGAAGTGTATAAATATGTGAATGATTTTCAGAGCTGGCCGGAATGGTTTTTGCCCATGCAGGATAGTTCGGTTACAATAAGTTTTGATAAAGAACAGGAGACGGTTACTTTAACCGATCTGAAACAAAAGAAGCTCATTTTCGAAAAATTGCCCTCTGCTTCAGATACGATTAATATTGCTTTGAGGTCCCGCTCTGCTTCAGAAGTCTTTTATCAATTTATATTAATCCCGCAAAATGCTCAGAATACGCAGCTTGTACTCAATGTAAATACCCATTTTAAATGGTATCCGTGGGAAAAAATAAAAGGTGTTTTTCAGGATAAAATGTCCGGACCAATGTATCAAAAATCCATCCTTCAATTGGAGAAGGCCGTGGAAGGAAAGGAATAGTCATGTGCTTTAGATGGGAACTATTTAGGAGGTTGAGGTATAGGCTGCAAGAAATTTACGCAGGATATTTAACCCGAAGTAATAATAATCAATTCTTATGCAGCGATTCTGCAACTGCCGGAGTCAACTCTAGATAATGGCGGAAAAGTATTCAAAACTTATTAAAGATTGCCTCAGGTTGAAAGCTGCTTCTCAACGGCAGCTTTATGACCTGTTTGCTCCTGCTATGCTCGGTGTCTGTTATCGCTATACCAAAAATTTGGATGATGCGGAAAATATTTTGCAGGATGGCTTTGTAAAAGTTTTTAAAAACCTCCATCAGTTTAAAGGGGATGGCGATTTGGGCGCCTGGATTAGAAGGATTATGGTCAATACTGCTTTAAGTTATTTGAAAACAAACAGCAGGTACCGGCACGATTTATTATTTGAAGATATGCCCCTACATGCTGTATCAACAGCGGATCCTGAACTTATTTTAAATGCGAAGGAGTTGTCTGAATTGATCCGGCAATTACCGCCAGGTTTCCAAACGATATTCAATCTGTATGCAGTGGAAGGCTATACGCATGTGGAGATTGGATCGATGCTTGGCATCCGCGATAGCACTTCCCGATCGCAATATGCAAGAGCCAGGGCATTGTTGATCCAATGGATCGGAAAATCATCATTAAAGGTAAAAGTGAACCACTATGGAAAAGAATCATTTTGAAGAACAGGTTCAGAAGAAATTGGCAGAGTTAATTATTCAGCCATCGGAAAAGGCGTGGACCGGAATTGAAGGCCGGATTGGCAAAAAAGATTCCCGCAAGAAAATCCTATGGTTGTTTTTTGTAGGAATCCTTTTATTAGCCGGTGGAATTGTTTTATTTCAAACATATGAAGCTAGCCAGGAAAAAAAGATGGGGCATTTTTCCGAAAAAAATAACAAGACACGTGTAAAAACAAACAGCACATCGGATACATCTGAATTTACGTCAAAAATGGCCGATAAAACAGTTGTGATAGATACTGCGGCAATATCCCCATATTCTGAATCAAATAACCTGATAACCGGGATTAAAATGAAAATCATTCAAAACAATCAACAGGATATACAACCAGATGGGAGTTTGTCCGCTGACGAATTTTCGAATTTAAATACCCCGGAGAGCCAATTACTGGAAATTAGATTTTCGGGTGATCTTGCCAAAAAGGAAGAGTTGAAAAAATTACAACCAACTTTAAATAAAGAAGAGAATGTGGCTGGTTTAGAAATCGCATTACCAATTGACTCGTTTGTATTAATGAATAAATTAGATGAGGAAGTGATGATTGAAAATTCCTTTCCCGACAAAATCAAAATAGAGGAAATTGTACCAAAGGATTTGTCTAAACAAACGGGTCCGTCCAATAATATAAAAGAAAGTAATTCCACCCTGGAAAAATGGGAAACTGGATTTTCTATAG
>JBDSBN010000269.1:0-4928 GCA_039921585.1 Ginsengibacter sp.
CAATTTGCTGCTACGCTGATAACGCCATCCATACCGCAAGCAATCAGCGGCATGGCTATATGATCATCGCCGCTTACAACAAGAAATTCTTCCGGTTTGTGCTGAAGAATGTGCATGCATTGGACCATATTTCCACTTGCCTCCTTAATACCTCCAATGTTTTTACAATCATTCGCCATGCGAATGGTCGTATCGGCAGAAATATTACTTCCCGTTCTTGTCGGGACATTATATAAAATAATTGGTTTGGGCGACGCTTCTGCAAGCGCTTTATAATGTTGGTAAATTCCTTCCTGCGATGGTCTGTTGTAATACGGACTGGCACTTAAAACAGCTGTTACCTGATCGAGATTAAAATCGTTTAAAGCCTTAATTGTTTCGGTAGTATTATTTCCACCGACTCCTACTACAAGTGGGATGCGGTTATTGATTTTTTTTTGGGTGAAAGTGACAATCTCTTTTTTCTCTTTTGTAGAAAGGGTGGGAGTTTCGCCGGTTGTACCTAGAGTTACAATATATTCTACCTTTTTCTTTATTAAAAATTCAATGAGATTTTCGAGAGCAGAATAATCTATCTGCCCATTTTTAAAAGGAGTGATAATTGCCACTCCGGTACCTCTTAATTGAATTCGTAAAGACATTTCTATTTGTTTAGGTTTTAGGTGTAAGCTGTGAGCTATGAGCTAAGAGCTGTGAGCTGTTAGCTGTGAGCTGTGAGCTGTGAGCTGTGAGCTATGCAGCAATTCAACTGCGAAGCAATTCAACTGCGAAGCCTATTCAACGGCGAAGCCTGTTCAACGGCGAAGCCTATTCAACGGCCAAGCCTATTCAACGTGCAGCATTCAACGCCAAAGGCAATTCAACGCCGAAGGCATTTTACTCTTCCCAAAAGCCCATATTGTTGAATTTTTCAATTCTCTGGGATACTCTTTTCTCAGGTTTAATTGATTGTAATTCTTTAATAATAGGTTTAATAAATTCCTTCAAATTTGCTGCTGCTTCATCGTAATCCCAATGTGCACCGCCGACGGGCTCTTTAATGACTCCATCTACAAGCCCAAATTCCAACATATGTTCGGAGGTAAGTTTTAATTGATCTGCCGCAATTTCTTTTTGAGCCCAACTACGCCAAAGTATCGAACTGCAATTCTCCGGGGAGATAACTGTATACCAGGAGTTTTCAAGCATTAATACTCTATCTCCAACGCCTATTCCGAGAGCTCCGCCACTAGCTCCTTCTCCAATAACTACACAGATAATCGGAACTTTTAAACGCATCATTTCATAAATATTTCGGGCAATTGCCTCTCCTTGTCCGCGCTCTTCTGCTTCCAGTCCGGGATATGCTCCCGGTGTATCTATAAAAGTAATGACTGGTTTATTAAATTTTTCTGCCAGCTTCATCAGCCTAAGGGCTTTTCGGTAACCTTCCGGATTCGCCATTCCAAAATTTCGCATCTGCCGGGTTTTAGTATTGGTTCCTTTTTGCTGACCAATAACCATCACTGTTTCTCCATCCAGCTGCGCAAAGCCGCCAATCATTGCCTTGTCATCCTTTACATTTCTGTCGCCATGAAGCTCCACAAAATTGGTAAAAATTTTCATGATGTATTCCAGCGTATAGGGCCTGTCAGGATGACGACTTAATTGCACCTTCTGCCAGGAAGTTAATTTCTCCGTTATATCCTTTCGTTGCTCAAGAATATTCTTTTTAAGTTTCTCATTAATAGTCAGGTAATCACTCCCCGAATTTTTGGAAGCCATTTTCTTGTTTTCCTCAATCTGATCATACAACTCCTTGATAGGTTGTTCAAAGTCCAGAAATTGTCTTACATGTTCTGTCGCCATTTATATTAATTTTTGGGCGCTAAAGTTAAGACCTTCATATGAAATGCAGAGGAAAAAATGATTTTGAGTTGATTCTTAGGAGAAAAAGAAGGCTTTTGCTTAAAGCAAATCAGGATTTTAATTCCATCAAATGGAACTAAGGATTTGATCCTCTATGCAATTAGGATCAGAAAACAATAAGTGCATAAGGTTGAAAAATGGTGGTTTCCATCGGAATATTAATTGTTTTTTAAATGATTATTATTTCAAATAAATAATTTATTTTCGAAATACGAAACAATAAAACAAACTTTTTTATGATCCTAACTTTCCAAAAGATAATGCTAGCCACACTATTGCTATTTTCAGTTTCCATTGCTAATGCGCAAACCGATAGCCTCGATCATTATATTAAACGATTGAGACTATCACAGGCTGCCGGAGGTAGTGAAACAGCCTATTTAAGTATTGGTTCTGATTTTTTATATGCGCAGGATTATTTTGATGAGGGCAATTATAGTGGTGCGATGTATCAATTTCAAAGCATCATTCGCAAAGAGAAAGATCATCCATACGCCAATTATCAATTGGCAATATCCTTATTAAGACAAAATGATGCTGAAAAAGCGACCCTTGCACAAAATTATTTGACAAATGCCTTTAGAGTCTTACCTGCTTTGAGGGAAAGGTATCAAAAAGACATGCCGCAGTTGGCTGCGATTCCCAAAGAGTCCACATCTAATGTTCCTAAAGCACCTCCAGGTAATGCACCAAAGACACCTTCACCCAACGCACCCAAAGATCCCACAGCTAACGCACCCAAAGACTTTAAAAGTAAAGAGACGCCATCTAAAAAGTCCGTGGATGAAAAAAAAGGACTTGATGCCTATATTGATCAATTAAAATATTCACGGAGTACAGGCGGAGCAGCAACAGCCATGCTTTCACCCGGACTCGATGCATTTTATGGAATTGAGTTTTTTGAGAAGGGAGAATTTGGAATTGCCGAAAGTAACTTTAGCCTTTCCCTTGCAAAAGATGCAGCCAACCCGTATGTGAACTATCTGAAAGCTGTTTCACTGGCAGCACAGGGAAAAACAAATGAGTCCAAACCTTTTCTGGCAAAAGCGATTGCCGGCGATCCTTCCCTCACTAATCGCTTTTCGAATGATGCGGGTACAGCAGTAAAAACATGGGAGAAACAACGGGTTGCCAACACTGTTAAACCCGCCTCTTCAAAACCAGTGAAATATGGAGGGAACCTGGTTTTTGGAAATTACACCTGCCATGTATCGGTCTGGAACGGACCCAATGCGACTCCGGCATTCCGGAACGATTACAAGGGATATTTTGCTTTGAAAAAAGATGGAAGCTACCGATGGCTCGATAATGGAGCCACCGGAAAATTCACTTATGATAAAATTACCGGCGAACTAAAGTGGTTGTCGGGATATTTCAAGGGCAATAAACCCAAAATAACCCAATATCAATCAGGAAATAAAATGGCACAAATCACCATTACTTTTTCTGATAATAATCGGTGGGAGTGCGGATGTGACAAGTAATTGAGATAGACAATTGAAAAACACTTTTTGGAAACCTTAGAAGTCATTCAGAAATGAATAAATATAATTTCATGGTTAATAAAAAGTTTCAGGACCGCCAAGCTCCTACATTGCGCCAAAAAAACAAAACTTCTGCCTTGTTCCAATCTATGAATTTGGTACCTCACACAGATGAATACACGGAGCGTGAGCGAAATCCAATTGGATGCACGAAGTGGGAGAGTAATACTGATGAATCTACGAAGCAGGAACTTGGTGGTGCCCTTGGAACTCTGAATTCCTATTCAGAACAACTATCCGCCATTCATCTTCTCTCTAACTCAGACATTAAACCTTCCCACTCACAGTCCTCATCCTCCGGCTCATTTTTACCCTTAGGTAGCTCCATATCCGCAGCCAATTCAACCGCGTTTACAAAAAGTTTTGGGCTGCACGAAGAATGGTACTCAAGGAATCTTCCACATAGAGATAAGGAAGGCCTGATACAATTTATAACCTTTAGACTGGCAGATAGTCTTCCGCAAAACGTTATTCAACAAATTGAAAGTGAACTGCTCACAGTAAACGAGAGTGATATAAGGTTTGAACGAAGAAAGAGATATGAAATATGGCTAGATGCTGGTTATGGTTGTTGTGCACTTGCTCATCCCGAAATGGCCCGGATCATGCAGAATGCGTAATTTCACCACGACGGTGACAGGTATCATTTATTCGCCTGGAGCATCATGCCTAATCATGTACATGTTTTAATAGAAACAAAAATTAGTTTGATCAAAATTATTCAGACATGGAAATCTTTTACTGGTAAAAAAGCCATGGAAAATAATGAAAAGTACCATTTAGGGATTCCGAAAGAAGCAAATACCTTTTGGATGCCGGAATATTTTGACCGTTTTATCAGGGATGAAAATCATTTTAATAATGTGCTAAAATATATTCTTGAAAATCCAAAGCAGGCAAATCTTCCCTTGCATCACCCTGCATACAAATTCACGGGTTGTAATTTTGGGAAAAACGAAGCTCCCGCTTCGTTCACTAACATAGAGCCCTCTTAAAGCTCCCCTTTCGTTCGAATAATAAAAACCTCGCTTTCTATTGAGTTAAAACTTGTTCGTTTATATTTTGCCTTGAAGCCCTTGTTGCATTCTGTTGGGACGAAGCAGGAGCTTCTTCGTTCCCTGCAGGGTGTAATTTCCGGGAAAAACGAAGCTCCTGCTTCGTTCATTAACACAAGGTCCTCTTCAAGCTCCCTCTTCGTTCAATAAATAATAAAAACCTCGCTTTCTATTGATTTAAAACTTGTTCTTTTATATTTTGCCTTGAAGCCCTTGTTGCATTCTATTGGGACTAAGCAGGAGCTTCGTCGTTCCCTGCAGGGTGAAATTTCCGGGGAAAACGAAGCTCCCGCATCGTTCACTAACATAGAGCCCTCTTCAAGCTCCTGCTTCTTTCAATAAATAATAAAAACCTCGCTTTCTATTTATTTAAAACTTGTGCTTCTATATTTTGCCTTGAAGCCCTTGTTGCATTCTGTTG
>JBDSBN010000270.1:0-7940 GCA_039921585.1 Ginsengibacter sp.
AAAGGCAGTTTCTGTTAAGAAAGCAGCTCCGGCTACAAAAGCGAAAGCAACTAAAAAAGCTAGTCCTGCTGCAACTATGGCTGCCAGTGCTTCAGCGGCATCAGCTCCACAGGTTTCAGCTTCTAAGGCAGCTCCAACACCGAAAGCAGCTCCTGCAAAAAAAGCAACAACTACAAAGAAAAAATAAACTTTTTTTTCTTTCAAATAACAACTTAAGTCCTGAATATTTTGGGACTTTTTTTATTCTATTAATTCAGAGCAAAGGTTACCACCATGCCGTCTATTAATAGAATCACAAAGGGAAACACACATCTTTTAAGTAACAAAACAGAGGTAAAATGAGTAATAAGGAAATCAGTAACCAATTTGGATTGCTTTCTAAATTAATGGATATCCATGGTGAAAATCCCTTCCGCGCAAAATCATATAGTATTGTTGGATATAAGATCTCACAACTAAATGTTGAGTTGAATACTCTATCTGAAAAAGAAATTTTTAAGCAGAGCGGAATTGGTGAGACGATGGGTAAACAAATTATTGAAATCCTCTCCACAGGAAGTATGCAAACCCTTACAGATCTGATCAAGGATACCCCTCCCGGAATATTGGAAATAATGAAAATTAAAGGAATCGGACCTAAAAAAATTAACCAGATCTGGAAAGATATGGAGATAGAAAGTGTGGGAGAATTATTATATGCATGTAATGAAAACAGGCTGCTTCTTTATAAAGGTTTTGGAAAAAAAACGCAGGATAATGTTATTGCGTCTATTGAATATTATTTGAGTCATCAGGGAAGCTTTTTGTACGCCCAACTTGAACCTGTTGCAAATCAATTATTCTCTCTCTTAAAAACATTATTTATACCCAAGAACGTATTTATAACAGGCGATTTTGCCCGTCAGGAAGAAACCGCAGATGTTCTGGAATTTGTCATTCAGGAAAGCAAAGAAAATATCCGAAAACAATTAGGACAATTTCCGGAGTTTGTATTTTTAGAAGATGAAGAAATAGAATCGTTGAAAATTAAATACGCAGAAAAGATTAACGTGAATTTGCACTGCGCCACCCAACAAAATGTGCAGACAATAGTTTTTGAAAAAACAGGTACTTCAGAGTTTATAGAACATTTTAATCAGGCTTTTCCAAATTTAAATTTTGAATCTATCTCCAATGAACCGGAAATCTTCCAAAAAGCCGGCATTCAATATATTCCGCCGTTTTTGAGAGAAACGAAGGAGATAATCTCTCTTGCCAAAGAAAATAAAATTCCGGAACTCATTCAACCAAACGATATCAAGGGAATTATACATTGCCATAGTAATTGGAGCGATGGAAGCAACACTCTGGAAGATTTGGTACAAGCCTGCATACAAGCTGGCAAAGAATACCTTGTGATAAGCGACCACAGCCGATCAGCTACTTATGCGCAGGGATTATCTGAAGAAAGAATTTTATTACAACAAGAATCCATAGACGAAATAAATAAAAAGTTTGCCACCTTTAAAATTTTTAAAAGTATCGAAAGTGATATATTAAATGATGGCAATCTGGATTACACTAATGAGATACTTTCAACCTTTGACCTGGTCATTGCTTCTGTGCATTCAAATTTAAAAATGAATGAAGATAAAGCTATGACACGTCTGATAAAAGCAATTGAAAATCCATTTACCACCATTCTGGGGCACATGACCGGCAGGTTACTATTAAGCCGTCCAGGCTATCCTCTTGACTATAAAAAAATCATTGATGCTTGCGCCTCAAACAATGTGGTGATTGAAATTAATGCCAATCCACGGAGATTGGATATGAGGTGGCAATGGATTCCTTATGCACTTTCAAAAAATGTTTTACTTTCCATAAACCCGGATGCACATTCGATTCCTGAATTTGATAATACTAAGTATGGGGTACTTGTAGCTCAAAAGGCCATGGTTACAGCTAAGGATAATTTGAGCAGTTATGGATTAAAACAATTTGAAGAATTTCTGACAAAAAGAAAATAACTCCAAGTTGCATTAATTATTTCCACCTAAGTATTAAGAGAAAAATGTTTTATTCAACTACGGCAGGAATTTCTACATAAAACTTTGTCCATGCATTCTCCTTTGTTTCAAACCAGATTCTACCATTTACTTTTTCAACAATTCCTTTACACATTGCTAGGCCCAATCCTGTACCGGAAGATTTTGTGGTAAAGTTTGGTGTAAATATTTTTGATATCATGGATTCAGGAATGCCATTACCATTGTCCTGAATAGTTACAAGTACTTTATCGTCTATAAGCTCACTGGTTATTTCAATAATTGCCTTCTTGAATTCAGGCACTGCTTGTACAGCATTTTGAAGGAGATTTGTAAACAAGCGGTTGATCTGCGTTTTATCTGCTTCCACTAATAATTCAAAAGAAGAAAAATTTGTAATGACCTCCACTTCTTTACTGGCTGAATAAAGAGTAACCAGGTTTTCGAGAGTGTGATTAATATTAAATAATTGGTTTTTTGAATTTCCAATATTTGCAAACTGAGCAAAATCACTGGCAATTTTTGACAAATGTTCAATTTGTTCGAGCAAAATATTCGCTACATAAGCAGAAACCTTCTTAACATCCGGCGCATTATTATCAATCGCCATTTGAAGGTACTGCAAGTTCAATTTCATAGGGGTTAGAGGGTTTTTAATCTCATGAGCTACCTGACGTGCCATCTCACGCCACGCACCCTCCCTTTCGCTCTTAGCTAGCTTTACGGCGCTCACATCCAATTCCCGAACCATTTTGTTATACTCATTCACCAGATCTCCGATTTCATCCTTTCGCTTCCATACAATTTCTTCATTCCCTGTCTGAAGATTTATTTGCTTCATTCGATCACTAATAATAGAAAATGATCGTGTAATCGTGTTCGTTATAAAAAGAGCAATAATACCTGCGATCAAAAATATAAACGCATTCAGATTAATAATTACGACAAGAAAATTCGAAATCTCATCCTGTAGCTTATTCTGTGATTCGAAATATGGGATATTGAGATAAGCATAATCCCTTCCGTTTTCATCCCGCACCGGTAAATAATTACTTAGATATTTTAAGCTTCCAATTTGCTGTTGCTGAAAAAACTGAGCATCCTTTAATTTACTTAAATGATAATAAGCAAATGGATCCATCTTTTCACTGACAATTCCTTTGTTGTATGGAAAGGGAACCGAAGAGATTTTTAAATTCCCGTCCAGGTCATACAAATTAATATCGGTAGCGTGAATATTGGAAACATTATTAATAATCTTTTCAAGTTTTTCCAGCGATAAAAACTTTAGATTTTTCTCATTAAAATCGTTTACTGTAAGTGTATCAATCGTTGTGCGCAATTCATTTTCCATTACATGAATTGTTCTGCTAAGCTTTTCCCGGTTATTGCTATGATATCGACTTATAAAAAACAAAATGGTGGTAATACCAATCACAACAAAAGAAAACACACTGATAAGAATGATCGTACCATGAACCTGGTTTCTGATAGTGAATTGCCAGAAAGAACGTACATCGGGCCTGTTTTTACGATCTACTAAAAACTGACTTACCAGATTGAAAAATATTGTAACAATCAAGAAAGAACAAAAAAGATAGGCGAAAAGTGTCAGAGATTCTATAAAGAATCGCTCCTGTTTTGTAATAACTATTACTTTATCTGCATTCGCTTTATACCATAATTCTTCGTATCCGTTATTATGAATGATTTTAAATTCATTATAGGTAAATCCTTTATTGCCGATATTGGTTTTAAAAGGATAATCATTAAAGCTTGTGCTAAGTCTGTTTTTATTGTATATGGCAAAAGCATAAACAGTAGAACTTTCTATAGAATTACTATTCCCTTTAGAAAATAATTCAGGATACAGGGCATCACTTTTATATTTCTTAGGACTCGACAATATGAAAATGTAGCCAAGCAATTTGCCGGAGGAATCAGAAATTTCCTTTTTGCTGATGTAATTAAATCTATCGTAGGATACATCATAATAAAAAAGATCCGGAATACTGGTCGGTTTTCCCTGGCTTTGTATAACCGTATTCAATGAATTAAAATTCGTAGAATCCGCATTAAACAAAGGCTCTTCCTCTTCATTAAATGTATAAATCTTGGTGTCGTATTTATTAAGATAACCTGAAAAATTTTCATTGAGCAAACTATCCTTCAACCTCGTATTGGAAGAGGGAGATCTGAATTTGTAGAAAATATCTGCGAGATAATCGTTTCGAAAATCAGTCAATACAATATTCATCATGACAGGTCCTGAAGGATCCGCCTTGTTGGCAAGATTGATTGCAAACTTTTTTCTTTCATCCAGTTCTTTCGCTTTATTTTCAAAGAAAATTAGCGCTGTAATAGAAACGGAGAAAAAGAAAAGCCAGAAAATAAACCGGGAGGAAACCAAATGATATGCCTGCAAAAGCAATACACGCAAATTCAAAAGGAAGACAAAAACCAATAACCACGCAAGCAAGAATATATTAAAGACCAGATTGCTGGAATGAGGAAAAATAGTCAATACTACTAATCCGCTGGATGCAATCATCAAATAGATGTAGGAAGTATACTCTTTCAGAAATGTCTTGAGAGGCTGCAACAATATTTGAATCAGAAAGAAATAACCCACAGCCACACAGCTTAGCACAATAAATCCTACTACACTATAGATGTTCAGAGAGAAAAAATTGATTACATCAAATGAAATCTGCGAATCGGAGACAAGGGTGCGAATGATTTGGCCGCACAAAATCGTGATGCCAAACATCGTTAAGGAGATTACCACAGACACCACATATTTATGCCAGTATTTTTTAAAAATAATTCCTGAGAAATCATACCGGAAATGATATCGAATAAATAAAACTACCCAAATAAACAGGATCGAATTGATTAATAAATCGCCCAAAGATCTCAAGACAAATCCGGAGTTGTAAATAGTCGGACTAAAGAGTTCAAGATGATAAAAGTTGAAGGGAAAGGGCAGATAATAGCTAAAGGTTCTTAAAATAATCAGGGATCCCAAAAGAGCGACTAAAGCCCATTTAAATCCATTTTTCTTTACAAGATAATTTGCCAGAACATGAATAAAAAATAAAATCAGAATCGTTCCAAAAATCCGAAACCAAATTGCCAGAATATTATCATGAAAAGCAAATTCTGAGCTTGTTTGAGAAATATAAAAGAGATGTCCTCCTTGAGGATCTTTGATCTCCAGTTCTGTTGGTTCCTGACTAATATCATATGCTTTTTCAATATCCTTTGCAGCAGCGAAGCTATTTCCCAGGTATTGATTTTCGATATAATAATCCCATTTAACCGGAACAAGACAAATTATTTTATAGAGTAAACCTTCCTCCGTTTGGATGGAGTTTTTACGGATCACATACCACCCATTCAAAAGTTTTTTAAAAGTAATTCCGTCTCTTCCGTTTATTACATCCTTGTCCGGTTCTATAATCTGAGTATTCCAGAATATAGGAACGTCTTCACTAAAAGGATTCACCTGGTAAAAGAAGATGAAAAATTCTTTTTTTACTAAACTTTCCAATTCCTCCTCGTCATAATTTTGGGCTATAATCCCTCTTATAAGCAGACTATCCTGTAAAAAATCTGTAACAAGATGATCACTTTTGGAAACATATTTTTGAATTTCCTTTTGCACTGCAAAGGGTGTAGAAGTGCCACTCCAGTAATTATTGATAATAAATGAAATAGTCAGCAGCCAGGCTGCTATAATCAACAAATAGCTGTTTCGTTTAAAAAAAGTATCGTTTTGATTTGCCGGCAATTCAGTCGTTTTGTTTTTTAATATCATTCCATATGGAATCCATTTCTTCCAGGGACATTTCAGTCAGTTTGTTTCCATTTTCCTGTGCCTTCTTTTCCATAAGATTAAATCTTTTAATAAATTTCTTGTTTGTGAGTTCCAGCGCATTTTCTGCATCCACTTTCAAAAATCTCACATAGTTAATAACGGAGAAGAAAAGATCCCCTGCCTCTTCTTCAATCTGTTGTATGTCATCATTTTGAACAGCTTCCAATAATTCTGATTTTTCTTCTTCTACCTTTTCCCACACCTGTTCCTTATTGGCCCATTCAAACCCTACCTGTTTGGCTTTTTCCTGAATACGCATAGCCTTTACCATTGCAGGTAAAGATTTTGGCACTCCGCTTAAGACAGATTTTTTTCCTTCAGCAAGTTTTATCTGTTCCCAGTTTCTTTTAACCTCCTCCTCATCGGAAACTTTTACATCCCCATATATATGTGGATGTCTCTTGATTAGTTTCTCAGAAACGCCATCTATAACCTCTTGTAAAGTAAAATGATTTTCTTCAGAAGCAATTTTTGAATAAAAGATAATATGCAGCAACAAATCACCTAACTCTTCTTTTATCCCTGTCCAATCTTTTTCCGTGATGGCATCTGCCAATTCAAATGTTTCTTCAATTGTTTGCTGTCTTAATGAATGAATCGTTTGTTTTTTATCCCATGGGCATTTTTCACGCAATTCATCCATAATTTTAACCAGTCCATTAATATCAAAATTATAAGCCATTTTTTTATTTGAATTTTAAATCTGAAAAAATGATACAAACAGGAAGGCTATAAAAATAAAAGTCATTAGAAATAAAAAATTGAAAAGAAATAGGAAATATTTCAAGAGTGTTTTCCCGGTTTTTTGTTTGTAAAAATTATACATAGCTCTATACAGATAAAAAAAGATATAAAATATCAAAAGAATATTGAAATATTTTAACCAACCCCAATTTGTAATACTTCCCAGCTCGGAAATACCAAAGGAAAGCAACATCGCAATAAATATAAAAATATACAGATGCAATACAAAGATACCATGACTCACATAATAATACTCTTTGTGCCTGATATATAATAATTTGAATAATAACGCCACAAATGGAAGAGACACAAATAACATTTGCGGAAAATTATGGATTAAATTATTAAAAAATTCCTTGAAAGCACTCACCATATCCTTATGAAATTTCCTATTGAATTCTATTTCTTTCCGGACCAGTTTTTTTTGTATCCAGTTATCTTTTACAACACCTGATTTGATCAGCGAATCATATTGTTCCTGATCTCTAAACTTTTTATCGGTAAAATAAATCCCTTCGGCTGAACTATCCATATACCTTCCAAACTCCTCACTTGTCATGGGATTTCTCTGATTGATTTTTGAAGTAAATTGATCAAATTCCTTTGGCGACATCCGTTTAATTTCTTCCTTTGTTTTTCCATTAAAAACAGATTCATCCGTTTGGATTTTTAATTGTTTGTTTCCTATAAAAGAAAAGAATATCAGAAAAAAAAGAAAAGAAGTAAACAGATACATTCGAACAGGATTCAGATACCTAGCCCTTCGTCCATTCATATATTCCCGGGATAAAAATCCTGGCTTGAATATCAAATCCTTTAAAGTAGAAAAAAACGTACCGTCAAAATGGGTAATATCATTGAAAAAATGCAGGATAAAATGCCAAACTGATTCTTTGACTTCAACATTTTCTTGTCCGCAAACATGACAATACCGGCCAACCACCTCAGTACTGCAATTTAGACAGTGATTATCTTTTCTCAGATGAAGATGGGACATTTAATGGTGGCTTAAATTATATGTAATTTCAGGTTAAAAATAATAAATAAAATACAGCATTTTAAATATATCCGCTATTTTACAGGCTATTCCCATAATTAATACAATTAACTAATCTTTCTTATTGAATGAATAAGTATTTCATCCCTTTCTTTTTCTTCCTTTCCGTAGTTTTTTGCACAAATTCCCTTCATGCACAATATTACTATAAGGATATTCTGAACACAAAGAAATTAAATAATGAATTCTCAGAGTTAAAAAAGGCCAATATAAAATTTATAAAAATTAATAG
>JBDSBN010000271.1:0-3018 GCA_039921585.1 Ginsengibacter sp.
ATGGTCTTAGGCGCTTCTATTTCCAAATTCAGGGTTTTTGGCTTTTCAGGTCTGATGACAACTGTTTTGCCAATAATGGAATAGCTTAAAGGCTGATTTCTGAAACATAAATCAAGAACGTTCAGCACGTTTAAATTTTTCACATCTACATCAACTGATTTAGATTTTTTCAAAAGGTTTGATGCATACAGAAATTCATATCCTGTTTGTTTCCTTATTTCTGTGAAGACATTTTTAAGAGATGCATTCTTCACTGACAGGGTAACATTTTGCGAGTACCCATTGGCGCTTGCCGTCATGCTTACTGAAAGCATTATAATTGCAATAAGCTTCATAATCGTCAGTAATTTTTTATAAAAACCTTTTTTCTTCATTTCCATAATCTTTAGGATATGTACAGAAAAAGGGCTGTAATGGTTCAATTCCATAACTTCGCTTTTTTGTTTGGGTTAAATGATTAATTAGCAGTTTACCTATTGTTATTACTTTATTTTACTCCAGACTTTTTATCCCGCCTTCCGCTACGTTGGCGGGATTTTTATCTGATTTAGCCTTGATTTATTGAATTTGTATTACTGTTATTTTGTTTCCATTCACTTTAAATTTTACTGCTTTTGTGGCCTCCAACCGTTTAAGCAATTCAGAAACATGACTCTGTCTGGACATATTCCCACCAAAATTTAAACCTCCAAAATCTCCGGAATATTCAATATCCACATCGTACCACCTTGATACCTCTTTCATAATTTCTTTTATGTTCGTTTCTTGAAAACTGAACATCTCATTTTTCCAGGCAATCACATTATCTACATTTATGTCTCTGTGAATATTTAGTTTACCTGCGCTGACTTTACTTGCCTGCTCTCCGGGCTTTACCATGGCAGATTGACCATCAGCAATGGCTACTTTTATGCTTCCGTGCAAAAGCGTTATTCTTATTGCATCCTCGTCATGGTATGCATTTACATTAAACTCAGTTCCGAACACTTCGGTGGACACGTCATTCGCAGTCACTATAAATTTCCTTGCCGGATCAGATTTCACCTGAAAATAAGCCTCACCAATTACTGTTACTTTACGCTCTCTTCCGGAAAATGCCACAGGATAGGTTAAAGTAGATCCGGAATTAAGCCAGACAGAAGATCCATCGCTTAGAACAATTGAAATGACTTTACTTCCTCTGGGATTCGTTAATGTATTATAAATCAATTCGCCATTTACCTGTGTATTCGTAGCATTATAAATAATTTCGCCATCGCCTGTTTTTGTCAATTCTGCCTGGTTCATCATCGTCAAAACTCCATTAGTTTCTAAACTATCCAGGAAAACTTTTTCGCCATTTGGAAGTGTAATTGTAGCCCGGTTGGAGGTGGGAGGCGCAATATCATTAAACTCAGGCTTTTCTACTTTTACTGATACTCCTTCCGCCAATTCAGTATTATTGCCAATATATAAATACCCAAATGCTCCAAGTATAAAAACCACTGAAGCAGCAACCATCCAATTGTATTTTTTAAGGGCTTCTTTTTTGGGTTGATCCAGTATTTTTCTGAACGAGCCAGCCCAGTTTTTTTCTTCAATACCTTCAGGTATTTTATCCTCATACAGTGCAAAAACTGATTCCTTAATTGGATCAGCATTATCTGAAAGTCGCATAAGTTCCCAGAACTCATGAATTTCATCTACAGAGGCTTCATCCTGTATAAAACGTAAATAGAGGTATTGTAATCTTGTTTCAATATCAGACATAAACGATGATTGTACCTATACTACGTCATGAGAATAGAATCATAACTATTGTCTATAAGAAATAAAATAGAAAAATTGTCAAGGCAGGTTTACCAGAAACTCTTTTCTTTAAATATTCAGTGATTGAATTTGTAGCAGAAACAATTGTATTATTAACAGTACTTCTGGAAAGATTCAGCATTTCAGCAATTTTCTCATGACTTAACCCCTCATCTCTACTCAGTTGATAAATTAGTTTTCTTTGAGGAGGCAATTGATTAATCGCCTTTAAAAATATATTTTTTATTTCAGCATCAATCAATTGATCATCAGGTGTTTTTTCTCCGGCATGCTCTATACGATCTATGTATAGTTTCTGTAGTTGCGAATGTCGGGCAGCTGTTCTTAAAAAATCCATTGCTTTATAATAAGCGACTTTATGAAAAAATGCTGCTGGCACCTGAATTTCATCTGCCAGCTCCCTCCCTTTCCATAGTTTCATAAAAATATCCAACACTATTTCTTCTGCTATTTCTGCAGATTTGGTATGACGAAGAATATAATAATAAAGTTTATTGCGGTATCGCTTAAATAATACATTAAATGCGGCCTCATTATTATCTTTCAGCAGTGAAAATAATTGTTCATCAGAAAGCACAACGTAGTCGTTCATATTTCTTCAAAAGTTAAAATCAGGTATAGCTCATTATTAGTTTTGGTTATCGAAGAGATCCATATCTCAGTTAGTATTTCCTTAAACAATAAAATAATTTCACCGTTTAATTTTCTATTACATTCTAAATATTCAATCTTCCCGGAATATAGTTTTTCTTTTCGAGAATAATTTAAATTTAAAGAAAATTGTAGCTTTAAAATTTATTAAATAAGAAAACCGTAAAAGACCATGTAAAAGCAGAAAGGAATCACAGCAATTTGTAATTTTATATTAGAAATTAAAAGCTTTATACTGCAAACCAGTGATAATCTCTCTTTATTTTAAACGAAATACATAAAATTATTTCAGGCATGTAAAAAGTTAGAAAAATAGGGTGCGATGATATACACCATTAAAAGTTTGGATTCTATTTATTTGTAAAAAGAGTATTTACCTCAAAAGGCAAAAATCAAGAATATCAGGATATCTACTCTTCTATTTGCATAAAGGGCACAAAAAAACCCTTTCAAAATAAATTGAAAGGGTTTAAATAATCATGGCAGCTACCTACTCTCCCACATTGTATTGCAGTACCATCGGCCATGAGGGGCTTAACTTCTCTGTTCGGTATGGGA
>JBDSBN010000272.1:0-8189 GCA_039921585.1 Ginsengibacter sp.
TACTCAAAGCATTCGGATCGAAAACTGTAAGCATCCTTACTGAATACACGATACTTGGCAGATATTTTGGACCTAGCATCCCCCATAAATTATTTTGTTGTTCCAATGTCAGATTTCGAATATTCAAGACAAGTTTCTCGATTGTCTGCCATGGCTTTTTAGCCGGATCGGTGACCTCATCATTCAGGCCAGGATAGGTATTGCCTTGAAAAACGACATGTGATTGAAAAAAAGAAATGACATGCGAAAGATCCCGCAATGCTGTTTCATAATGCGTATTATTGGCTACAAAAAGAATGGATAAGTTGATTTCTACCGGTGGATTTAACCGGATTTTTTCCTGATCATTCAGGACAGTGAAATAGGGACGTTTATTTAATAGTAGTTCTTCTTCCAGAGATACCAGCATCATTGTAATGTGCATGGTATCATCCAGATTTATTTTTCCATCCGGAAATGCGATCGATTGAAGTGCGACAACATTACCTATAGAATAAGCCGCATCATTTTCCCTGGAAACGATATATGAATCCAGTTCATTCTGAAGAAATTTGAGAGCTGTTCGAATCATACCTACTCAGATTTAAAAATCTGAAGTGCAACTGAATCAAAAATCCACTCTTCTTTTTCCAACCTGTAAAAACAGATTAAACAGACAAATTCAAAAATCTAACAAATCTGATATTCATATCATTATACTTACTGATAACACCTTGATAAAAAAATGAAAATGACTTTAGGGGTTGCATTCAGGTTTTGTTTTAAATGATTAAAAAAAACCGGATTTTAAAGTTGCAGGTGTTCAAAAAAGAATTGGAGATACATTACAAGGTAATAAAAATCTATAAACCTTCCTCTTTTTTTTCTGTAAATACCTGACTGATACTTTTTTTTTAAAAAACAATTGCAAGCATGATCAGTGTAAATTCCCTCCTGAAAAAAAATGGTCAAAACCAGAAAAAAATATGAAATAAATTTCTCCGCACATTAGTGATTCATTCGGCTCCTTTATCGCTTCCAATTAATTTTATTGAACAGTTTATTTTTTATTTTCTACTTTTAGGAGGCAAAATCTTTTCTCATAAAAAATCGGGAAAGAAACCCATCCCATATATTCGAAAAGCCCTTCTGATAAACATGTTCTAAAAAAACAACATGAGCGATATCAGTGTAGAAATAAAATGGGCAATCATTTTTTCAGTTTCATCTTTATTATGGATGCTTCTGGAAAAACTTACCGGACTACATGGTAGATACATTGGATATCATATGTTCTTTACGAATCTATTTGCTATACCTGCCATCTGGATATTTTACCTGGCAGTTAAAGATAAAAAGAATAGAAATCGCCTTCGAAAAATGACCTATAAGCAAGGGTTTATTACCGGGCTCAATCTGATCTTGATTATTGTACTCCTTTCTCCTCTGACACACTGGATCTCAACTTCTATCATCTCTCCAGAATATTTTCCGAACGAAATAAGACGAACGTTAGATTTAGGATATTATAAGACCATTGCCGAAGCGGAAAAAAATATTAATTACAAAAAATATGTCATTCAGGGAATAACAAGCACATTTATTATGGGTATATTTACGACAGCTATTGTCATGCTATTTCTCCGTACCAAGGAAAATTAAAAACAGGAATCGATTTATCCAATCCAACACAATAACCATGTAGAACCGCAAAAAGATTTATACAGAATAATCAAAAAAGACCACCAATTAAAAACAAATCAAATGATTATCTCCACGATCAATATTAAAAAAGATGCAGAAACAATCTGGCGTGCGATCACAGAAAAAGAGCAAATGAAAGATTGGTATTTCGATATTGCGGACTTCAAATTAAACCCCGGTGCGGAATTTAATTTTCACGAACCCGGCGATGAAGGTAAGTATCATCATCATTGCATCATTAAAGAAATTGTTCCAAATAAAAAATTAATTCATTCCTGGTCGTATCCGGATCTCAGTAAAGGAGTAAGTGAAGTAACCTGGCTGCTGGAAGAACAGAACGACATGACCACCGTTACTCTTCAGCATAAGGGCCTTGAAAACCTTGCTGATGCCGGGCCGGAAGTGGTTCCTGAAAATTTTCAAAAAGGATGGAATGGCTTTATGTTTAAGCTAAAAAACTATATCAATGGTTTCCGAAAAAAAACCTATGAATTAACGATACATGCACCTGCCGAAAAAGTGTGGCAGACTTTATTCAATCCCGAGACCTATCAGCAATGGACATCTGTATTTGCCGAAGGTTCGCATTACAAAGGAACATTGGAAATCGGCAGCCGCATTCATTTTTTGGATGCATCCGGTGGCGGCATGTATGCTAATGTGATTTCTTGTACCCCGCCAAGATACATACTGTTTCAGCATATGGGAACTGTAGTAGCCAACGAAGAACAATCTATCACTGCAGAAACTGAAAAATGGTCGGGAGCTTTTGAAGGGTATCGTTTAAAAGAAGAAAATGGCATTACCCTGTTAAAAGCAGAAGTTGATCTCACTCCCGAAAGCACTCATTTTTTCGACAGCAATTTTCCCAAGGCACTCCAGATAATAAAAGATTTATCAGAAACCAATTAAAAAAGTACATCATGGCAACTACAAACGTTTATTTAAATTTTAATGGAAATTGCGAAGAAGCTTTCAATTTTTACAAGTCCGTTTTTGGCGGCGAATTCACTTATATGGGTCGATTTAGTGACATGCCTGAAAGTGAAGACTACAAAGTTTCTGAGGAAGCCAAAAACAGAATCATGCATGTTTCATTACCAATCGGCAAATCGATCCTCATGGGCAGTGATACGGGAGGCGATTGGGCTCCCGCCTTTGTTCTGGGAAATAATTTCTCTGTTTCGGTAACAGCAGATAGTAAGGAAGAAGCAGACACCCTATTTAACGCCCTGGCCCGGAATGGTCATATCAGCATGCCACTTGCGGACACCTTTTGGGGTGATTATTTCGGAATGCTCACGGATAGCTTTGGCGTAAGTTGGATGATCAGTTTTAATAAACAGCAACCGTAAGATGATAGCTTTTGCATAGCTCAAAAAGATTATTAAACAGAAGTGAATATTTCCAAAATATCTACATAAAGTTCACAGAACAATCATGGAAAATTCTGTTTGCCAGAATTCTTTTTTCATCATTCAGTCTTCTCCTGATTTACCATGCCTTTTGACAAAAAAGCAATAAACAAAGGATAATTATTCAGAAAAAGAGATGAAATCCATTATGACGCTGACTGTGGAGGCTAGATAAAGCAAGTACAATTAGCTAAATGAAGGTGTCTTTAACTTATTCAATTTCCATCATTTTTAAAACTGTTTGTAATTCTGATTTAAAAATTCCTGAAAACTATCCCGGTAAGAATCACCAATTGGAATTTCTATATTGTTCATCATGATCCAACCTTTTTCAATGCTATCGATGTGATTAAAGGAAATAATAAAGGATCGATGAACGCGGATGAACTGATAAGGCTTCAACTGATCCTCAAACTTTTTAAGATTCTGAAGAATCAAAATTTTCCCTTTCGGAGTGTGCAGTGTTACATAATTACCGGATCCTTCGATATATAAGATATCGGCGATTTTTACTTTTAATGTTTTGTAATCTGTTCTTACAAAAATAAAATCATCACCTGTTGCTTTTAATTTCTGGCCGTTATCATAATCAGCAATAGGCCTGTCCTTAAACAGCAGCATTTTATGAACGGCTCTTTTAAATCGGGCAAATGAAAAAGGTTTTAGGAGGTAATCAATCACATCCATTTCATACCCCTGTAATGCATAATCCGGATAGGCGGTTGTAATGATGATTCTCGTTTCTTCGGGCAGATGCTCCGCCAGGGTTAGACCGTTTAACCGGCTCATTTGTATGTCCAGAAATACCAAATCTATTTTATTGGAATTATCTCCGGTATACTGCAATGCTTTGGTAGGATCCGTAAACGTTTTTACGAGATTTAGATATGGAATTTTCTTACTGAATTCCTCAATAATTCCTAAGGCGTTTAATTCGTCATCAACTGCTATTGCGTTTATCATAATTGCAATTCAAAATTAGCATAAAAAAACTCCCCTTTTTCTTCAATATTCAAATTAGATTTTCCTTTGTATAACAATGAAACTCTTTTTCTAAGATTATTAAGTCCAATACCGGTGGTTTCATCCTTATCCATTTGCCGATTCACTTTATTCACAACTGTATACTTTAACACCCCTTGTTTTACAGAGATGGTAATTTCAACCGGTATTTCCTCCGTGCCCGGTTCTCCGTGTTTGAACGCATTTTCTGCAAATGTCGATAAAAGCAAAGGGGCAATTTCATAATTACTGATATCTTCTTTTATTTCCAATTTTACTTTTACGATCTGATCCGGAAAACGAAATTGCTGGAGTTCAAGAAAATGTTTTAAATGATCAATTTCCTTTTCAAGCAATACCTTCTCCGATTTATGATCCAGGACATATCGTAATAGATCTGAAACCTTTAGGATTGCATCAGCAGTCTTATCACTTTTAATAATTGCGAGGTAATAGATATCATTAATGGTATTAAATAGAAAATGCGGATTGAGTTGATAACGTAACAAAGCGAGTTCCGCTTTTGTTTTTTCCTTTTCTAAAATCTGCGCCCGCCGGTCCTTGATAAACCAATCTTTCATGTAGGCATATCCAATACCCAACAGCACATATACCAGAATATTCAACATAGACCGGAAATAAGCACCGGAAGCCTGTTTCATTTTTTGCATAGGAACAGGTAGAACACTTTGGGCGGCAGAGGCGGTTCCCGATTTTAAGGTAAAGGGTTCCGGAGACCAATCCTGCAATACCAACTGTAGGTATCCTAAACCAACTACAATAACTATAGTGGCAATTATGAGCAGAAAATATTTTCTCTTAGGAATTGTATGAAAAAACAACAGGAAGGCCGAATAGCAAAATGCAGCAAATCCAACCGAATTTATTACAACAAACTTTACATAGATGTGAACAAGACCATTACGAATAAAAACAGCATCTGATAAAAAATAAAATCCAAGCCAGAAAATATGGAAGATCATAAACAACAGGATGATCTGCAAAATCTTATGCTTCTCAATAGCGGTACTAATACGATTCATTTGGCCAAATTACAAATTCGTATTCAATTTTTACCGAATTTTGCACCATTTTTATTTAAAATCCCCGTATGGTCTATTGGTAATCAAAATCGGCTTGTTCGTGTATAAACTTGATAAAGACGAGATATTTTTCATTTACTTTAACAATCACCACAAAAGCCATTTTATTGTTAAAACCGACTTAAAATGAATCTGAACAATTAAATTAAAAAAAACCTAACAAATGAAAGAAAACTTTCTGCTCTTGTCAATTGTGTTCTTTGCAGGTTCTCTTTTTGCATCTCCTACTAATGGGTTGCATGAGGAATCTCGAAAGTCCAATTTGACTTCTGATCAAATCGCTTCAGTTAAGATCCTGAAAAAAATCACTGGCTCTATATCCGCTGGAGATGGCACACCACTGCCAGGTGCTTCTGTTACAGCCCGCACATCCGGCAAAGCCGTTGTTTCTGACGAGAAAGGTCATTACTCAATTGAAGTTGATGACAAAGAATCCGTCCTGGTTTTTTCATTTTCCGGAATGAGAACTCAGGAGGTGACGATTAAAAACCGCTCCATTATAAACGTTGAATTGCAACTGGTAGCTCACCAGCTTACAGATGTGATTATAACTGGTATGCAAAGAAGAGAAAAGAACAAAATGATCGGCTCTATCTCTACTGTTACTGCACAGGAAATTGAAAACGCCGGTGTAACCACTATTGATAAAGCCCTAAAAGGCAAAATGGCCGGTGTATATGTAAGAAGTAATTCCGGAAGACCGGGAGAAGTTGGAGAAATTATCATTCACGGAATTAATACCATGACTGGTAATAAAGAACCTTTATATGTCTTGGACGGAATGCCCATGCAAAGCGGAGAAGTTTCAGGTGGTGTTAACAGCCTGTTGACCAATGGTCTGGGAAATATTCCACCAGACGATATTGAAAGCATCTCCATTTTAAAAGATGCAACAGCTGCTTCCATTTACGGTGCACGTGCTGCAAATGGCGTAATTATTATTACTACCAAACAAGGTGTTGCAGGAAAGGACTACGTTAGTTATACCGGAAAAGCTGGTATCACTTTCCGCCCTGAAAATAAATTTTCTTTTATGAACAGTGCTGAAAAGCTGGAATTTGAAAGAGGAATTTATGAAGATTACCATCCGGTTTATGGCGGAAGAGTTAATCAATTACTTTATCAGGCAGATAATGGTGTAATAACTCATGCAAATGCAGAAGCGCAAATTGCTGAGCTTGGTAAAACAAATACTGACTGGATCAAAGAACTTTATCGTCCTGCAATGACTCAGTCACATAATATTTCTCTTAGTGGTGGTAACCTTAAAACACAATATAATGTGTCATTAAATTATCAAAATTCAGAAGGAACCCTCATCGGAAATAAATATCAGATGGGCGGTTTAAATATGAAGTTGTCCAGATACATTACCGATAAATTTTTGGTAAGAGTGAACCTGTACAGCACTTTAAAAAGCAATGAAGAAGGTCAATCACTACTGGATCCATTCCGCTATGCGGTATTTGCGAATCCTTACGAGAGACCATATAATGAAGATGGAAGCTATGCATCAGATCTTACCTATAGAAATCTGAACAATGACATCACTTACACTTCAGATTTGAATTATAAGCAATTCAATATTTTAAGAGAATTAAGAGAAAATACTTTAAAAAGCTTTTACGGAAACGTACGTGGTCAATTTGGAGTAGAATATAGTTTCTTAAGAAATTTCCGCTACAACGGAACTGCTGTAGTGGACTATACCTCTATTCACAATCAGGATGAATCAAGGGAAGGTACTTACCGTTCATGGGCATTGAACTGGCTGAATGCTGCTTCTACTCAAAGTGGAATGATCAAACCTGAATTTAATCAAGGGTTTTTGAGAGAAGATATGGGCAGAACCATGAATTACACGGTGCGTAACTCTATTGAGTACAACCAAAACCTCGGTAAAAGCTTTGTGCAAATATTTGGTGCTAATGAAATAGGCGGACGCACAAACAATCAGTTCAATCATTTCAATCCGGTTTATTTGCAAGATTACCGTGTTACAGGTTACCCAAGCTGGAACTTTATCACTGCAGACAGATACAACAAACTGGACCTATCCAGATTTGGCGGTACTAAATTCGCTGAAGACAGAAGTGTTTCCTTTATAGGTTCTGGTGTGTACTCATATGACAACCGGTATGTGTTTAACGCTAACATCCGTACAGACGGAGTGGACATTATTGGTACACAAAACCAATTTGCCCCCTTATGGAGTGCCGGTCTAAGATGGAATGCGCATAATGAAACCTTTATGAAACCCTATAGCGATGTTTTGAGCAGATTGGTGTTTTCTGCCTGACTTGGTTACAGAGGAAGTATCAACCGATCTATTTATCCCTTTCATACCTATGCATTAGGTGCAGTAACTTATGACGGTCTTGTTAAAGCAACTCAATTTAATTATGGAAATCCTGTATTGAAATGGGAGAGAAAGAAAGATATCAACCTTGGCTTGGAACTATCCTTATACAAAGGACGTGTAAACATGGAAGCGAGATATTTCAATGAAAAAGTTACAGACCTGCTTGATTTGGTACAACTTCCTGTTTCTGTAGGAAGACCAAGTGCTACGGTAAACGTAGGAGCATTATCCAATAAAGGTTTGGAATTATCCACCCGCCTGGAAGTAATCAAAACGAAAGATCTTTTGTGGGAAGTAGGCGCGAACTATACAACTGTAAAGAACAACCTGGATGATGTGTATTATGATATGCTGCCTTCATTGGCAAAATCTTCAACTTATAACATTGAAAACCACGCTATCAACAGTTGGTTTGGATATAAGTTCGACCATGTTAATCCTGAAAGTGGTCACATAATGGTGAAGGCATTAAAAATTGATACCAAGGTAGATGGAAATCAGGTGATCAACACTTACAGAGAAGAGGTCATCAATTTAAATACCATTTCAAGTGCTGACTTACAGGCAAAATACAGCACTTTTTATCTTGGTCACAGAGATCCGGAATACTATGGCGGATTTAAT
>JBDSBN010000273.1:0-3368 GCA_039921585.1 Ginsengibacter sp.
AGCCCAATAGAACGTAGGTATCAAACCAGCACCCAACTTAAAAGGGAAAAAGGAGCGACTTTTCTTCAGGTCAAGAGTTTTAATTTGCAAAAAACCAATGTTATTGAAAAAGGGTTAGGTACTTTGGCCATCGAATACCAATTTTTAAGCGCTCTGAAAAAATACTTTTCAGAGGTGAAATTGGATTTGATTTTATATTCTACCCCTCCTATTACTTTTACGAAAGTGATTCAATTTGTGAAGAGACGCGACAATGCTTATTCGTATTTGTTATTAAAAGATATTTTTCCGCAGAATGCGATTGATATGCATTTGATGAAGAAAGATGGTTTTTTGCATAAATTATTTCTGAGGAAAGAGCGTCAATTATATGAGGCTTCGGATACAATCGGATGTATGTCCATCTCTAACAAAGATTATATAAAAGAGCATAATCCATATCTTAACCCGAAAAAAATAGAGGTAAATCCAAATTCAATAGAACCGACAAAGGCAGAACAACAAACGAATGCATTAAAAATAGCCATAAGAGATAAATATAATCTGCCTAATAACAAGATGATTTTTGTTTATGGAGGCAACTTGGGACTTCCACAGGGAATCAATTTTTTATTACAAACGATTGAGAAATGCTGCAATCAAAATGTATTTTTTTTAATTGTAGGTGCCGGAAGAGAATACACCACAATAGAACAATGGTTTGTGCAGAATAAACCTACAAATGCAAAACTTTTAAAAAGCTTGCCTAAAGGTGATTATGACTCCCTTGTCGCGGCTTGTGATGTAGGAATGATTTTCTTAAATCCGGATTTCACAATTCCGAATTTCCCTTCCCGTCTATTATCTTATTTGGAATTTGGGATGCCCGTTTTAGCTGCAACTGATAAAAGTACGGATATTGGTCAGGTGATTGATGAGGCGAAATGTGGTCTTTGGGTTCAGTCAGGGGATATAAAATCAATGCTAAATGCTATAAATAAACTGGTGGAAAATGAAGATGAGTTTTTAACCATGACACAGAACGCCCGAAACTTACTTGAGAATAAATATACAGTTGATATATCGTATCGTTTGATAGTAGATAAAGTGATCCATCATGTATAAATTGTTCTTTAAACGATTTCTTGATTTTTTATTGGCTTTCATTGGGTTTGTAATTCTAAGTCCAATATTTATAATTGTACTTCTCTGTTTGCTTATTGGAAATCGGGGAAAACCTTTTTTCTTTCAGGCGCGTCCAGGAAAGAATGAGCGAATTTTTAAAATCATCAAGTTTAAAACGATGAACGATAAAAAGGATGAAAAGGGGAATTTATTACCTGATGAAAAAAGATTGACTGCTTTTGGAAAATTTGTTCGGAAAACTTCATTGGATGAAATACCTCAACTATTAAATGTTCTCAGAGGAGATATGAGCCTGATAGGTCCACGACCTTTACTGGTACAATATTTACCTCTATATAATGCTCATCAAAAAAGAAGGCATGAAATCCGTCCCGGCATCACAGGATGGGCCCAGGTGAATGGTAGGAATACCATCAGTTGGGAGAAGAAGTTTGAATACGATGTTTGGTATGTTGACAATGTGAGTTTTGTACTGGAAGTTAAAATTATTTTTAAAACAATTAAAAAAGTTTTTGTCAGTGAAGGAATAAGTGCGGAAGGTGCGGCAACTATGCCAGCATTTGAGGGTGACAAGTCTGGTAGGGATTAATTTACAATACAAATATGCAAATGAAATAATACAATGCTTTATTAAAATGCATTGTTTAATATAAAGTAATAAATGAAAATGGAAAAAATAGCAATTTTTGGAGCAGGGGGATTTGGAAGGGAAGTTAAGATGCTTATTGATCAAATTAATATGCAAAAACCAATTTTCGAATTTATCGGATATTTTGATGACGGCATACAAAAGGGTGTTTCAATCAATAATCATCCAGTTTTAGGGGGTTTATTGGAAGCCCAAAATTGGTCAGATGGTAAACTTAATTTGGTTGTAGCAGTGGCTGAACCCAAAACAAAGAAAAAAATAGTTGATAGCATTGAAAACGAGCATATCGCATTTCCAAGTTTAATTCATCCTGGTGTTTTGATAGGAGCAGATGAAGTAAATATTGGCTTTGGTTGTATAATTTGTGCAGGTACTATCATTACTGTCAATATTGATATTGGTAATTACGTGATTTTAAATTTAAGTTGTACTGTAGGCCATGATACAAAAATAGGAGACTACTGCTCTTTTATGCCTTCCGTAAATATTTCCTGAGAAGTGTACATAGCTCCCTGTGTTTATGTTGGAACTGGAGCAAAGATCATCAACCAACTTTCTATTGGAGAAAAAACAATTGTAGGTTCAGGGGCCGTTGTATCTAAATCATTGCCAGCAAATTGTACAGCCGTTGGAGTGCCTGCTAAACCTATCAAATTTCACGAGTAATCAATCCCTGATATTCCTTTTAAATTGATGGTATGTCGGCCAAAAAAGACGAATAATTGTTTATTGCGAAAAAAATATTCCCTATAGCCGCGAGAAATATCTGAGCCCCACTGAAGGAGGTATGATTCAATTATGGACTGGTCTATATGAAAGACGTATTTTGAGATAATAAAATTAAGAATATGGCTCCTCTTATCTCTTCCAAGAAGAGTAAATTTTTTTTAGAGACTGGCTTGAACAACTGAAAGATTCGGCTTGAAGTAATAGCAGATTATAAGAACCGAAGTTTATAAAAATAATTTCATCCATTTAGCTTGCAAGTACCCTAAGAAAAGCTTAAGCAATTGAACTCAGCAAAAAATAGTAGGAAAGAAGGCATAAGACAAACCATTTTTAATAACATATAAAGGGAACGATATTAAATCATGATAAACATAATATTGTGAGACAAAAGTTCCTATCCGCAATTTAAATCCAAGATGCTTATTATAATTCACTTTTATGAATTCTCCCGTAAACGCTGTAGCCTTTATGTGAATCAAAAACATAAAATAAAAGGAATTGAAAAGACACAACCTACACTTCCTTACAGTCAGGATTTCCAAGGACTGAAAGCAACTTATTATTGTAACATCCAAAAAAATATGCTTTTTAAATTAGACTACTATGCCTGTGATTAAGACTGAATTCCCTGGATTGCTTATTTACGAACCAAAGGTCTTTGAAGACAACCGGGGTTACTTCTTTGAAGGTTATAATGAAAATGTATTTAAAGATATGGGTATCAATATGCACTTTGTGCAGGATAACCAGGCAAAATCCTCCTATGGAATTGTTAGAGGTTTACATTATCAACTAAATCCTTTTGCACAAACTAAATTATTGCGTGTTTTGAGTGGACGAATTATTGACGCCGTCGTTGATTTAA
>JBDSBN010000274.1:0-8508 GCA_039921585.1 Ginsengibacter sp.
CGAACTTCTTGGATTTAAAAATTTCGCAGAGTGGAAGCTACAAAATACCATGGCGAAAAAACCGGAAAATGTCTTTAACATGTTTGCTGGTTTAGTGCCGAATGCCACTGCAAAAGCACAAAATGAATCAAAAATGATTCAGGAAATGATTTCTAAAACAGGAAATAATTTTACACTTGAGCCGTGGGATTGGAATTATTTTGCAGAAATGGTTCGCAAGGAAAGATTTGATTTAGATGAAAATCAGATAAAACCTTATTTCTCCCTGAAAACAGTTTTAGAAAAGGGAGTCTTCTTTGCTGCAAATAAATTATACGGCATCACCTACAAAGAGCGCACGGATTTACCTACCTGGCATGAAGATGTATTGACCTATGAGTTATTTGAAGAAGATGGAAGTCAATTAGGTTTGTTTTATGGAGATTTCTTTGCAAGGCCTAGTAAACGTGGCGGAGCATGGATGAGCAATCTTGTCGGACAATCAAAATTATACAATAGAAAGCCTGTTATCTATAATGTATGTAACTATCAAAAACCTGCCGAAGGGGAGCCAGCTTTATTAACTTTTGATGACGTGGTAACAATGTTCCATGAATTTGGACACGCCTTACACGGCTTTTTTGCCAACCAACAATATCCGTCCTTATCCGGAACTTCCGTAGCACGCGATTTTGTAGAATTCCCATCACAGTTCAATGAAAACTGGGCATTACATCCTGAAATTCTAAAGAACTATGCACTTCATTACTCTACCGGCAAACCGATTACACAGGATTTGATTGATAAAATCAAGCGCTCCGGAACATTTAATCAGGGCTATTCTTTAACTGAAAACCTGGCTGCTTCCAATTTGGATATGAAGTGGCATACGATTTCTGCAAGTGAAAAAATCACCGATGCAAATGAATTTGAAAAGCAGGCTTTACAGCAAACAAAACTGGATGTAGTACATGCCGTTCCGCCAAGATACCGGACTACCTACTTTTCTCATATTTTTAGCAGTGGCTATGCTGCAGGATACTATTCCTACTTATGGACAGAAATGCTTCATCACGATGCATTTCAATGGTTCCAGGAAAACGGAGGTTTATCCAGAGCTAATGGTCAGCGTTTCAGAGAAATGATCTTATCGCAAGGAAACACACAAGACCTTGAAGCGATGTATCGCAACTGGCGCGGAAGTAATCCGAAGATCGATCCAATGCTAAAAGCACGTGGATTAAAATAACCACACATTGTAATATAAATTATTCAGAGACGCACTTAAAACTGCGTCTCTTTTTTTTTGGGGTACGATACAAAATTGAATAAAATTTGGGAGGTTCCTAAAAAGTGTGTCTGCTATGCATTGGTTTGTTTAAGTATCATAATAAGCCCAATAGACGGGAATTCCAGTCCGTCATTGAAAAAGCTTTCACTCAGTAAAGTCAAATCCAATACCGGCATTAATTATCAGAATTTATACCCATAAAAATTTAAAAAGGCAGGTGTTATTTTAAATGCTCCTGTGTTGCTGGAAAGGAAAATGCTCTATTCCGAAGTGTTTTTTACAATTTAACTTGAAATTAAAACTGGTTATCTAGACGGCGACATGTTAGAATACAAACCAGGGCCAGGGTAGACCGGTCAAATATTTACTTATTTTTTTATAAACAATTAGATTCTAGAGCTCTGACATCCTTTATAAGAACATTCTTTAAATTTGCCCGGTGAAAAAATATTTCCCTTACCTCCTTTATTTTCTTTTCTGGCTGCTTTTTTTCTTTGCGTCCAGAACTGTATTTTTAATGTATGAAAGTTCCCTTTCGGCTACTTTGAATGCGGGAGAAATCCTTCAAACTTTTTATTATGGATTGAGAATGGATGTCTCTTTTGCTGCCTATATCTGTATTTTCCCTTTCTTTTTGTTTTTAATAAAATCTATTTTTATCCGTTTTCCTGATCGGAAAATAATAAAGATTTATACTAATTTCCTGATTGTATTGCTTTCTTTTCTGGTGATTGCAGACCTGGAATTGTATAAAAACTGGGGTTTTAGAATGGATGCTACTCCTCTGATCTATTTTAAAGATCCAAAGGAAATGGCCGGAACAATTTCTTCTTCTCCTATCTTTTTATTATTGATTATTTGGGCGGTACTTTCCCTCCTTTTTATATATATTTATAGACGATTCTTTTTGCCCATTGTGGAAAAAAAGCTAACACGAATTTTCATTCCTGATTTATTGATCTCGCTTTTGTTAATCGGGGTTTTGTTTATACCCATTCGGGGCGGTATTCAAAAAATACCCATGAATTTAAGTGATGTCTATTTTTCCAAAAAACCCTTTGCCAATCATGCGGCGATTAATTTGCCCTGGAATATTTCGTTTTCAATTTTAAATCAGCATAATGAACAAAACCCCTTTGCTTACATGCCCGAAGAGGAAGCAGAATCTCTTGTTCATTCATTATATAATTCCGGACCTGTTGAAAGTATGTCTGTGCTGAATTCCGACACACCAAATATTATATTCATTATCCTGGAAAGTTTTACAGCTAAATTTATTGGGCACCTTGGAGGTGTGCAGGGAGTAACTCCTCAATTAGACAAAATTGCCAGGGAGGGTTTGGCATTTACAAATATCTATGCATCCGGCGACAGGAGTGAAAAAGGACAAATAGCGATCTTAAGCGGCTATCCGAATCAGGCCATCACCTCCATCATTAAGACTCCCACAAAAACAAAGGATTTACCTTCCATAAATCAAGTATTAGCCAAAAAAGGATATACGACAAGTTTTACCTACGGTGGCGAATTAGAATTTGCCAACATCAAATCCTATTTATTAAATACTGGTTTTGATAAATTAATCGATAAATATTCTTTCCCGATTTCTCAACGCACCACATCCTGGGGAGTGCATGACGAATATGTTTTTAACCGGTTTTCCAAAGAATTAAAAGAAGAAAAAGAACCCTTCTTTGCTACTTTTTTTACCTTAAGCAGCCATGAACCGTATGATGTGCCGCTAACGCATTTTAAAGGAAAGGACCTCACTACTTTGTTTAAAAACTCCATGTATTATACGGATAGTTTATTGGGAGATTTTATTCAAAAAAGTAAACAGGAATCCTGGTGGAATAACACCTTGATTGTTCTTGTATCTGATCACGGTCACCCGCTGCCGGGAAATGACCCAAATGATAAACCGTCTAAATTCCATATCCCGCTTGTATTTACGGGAGGAGCATTAACCAAATCAGGCACGGTTGATCAAATCGGCTCTCAAACAGATATTGTCACTACCGTTTTGAACCAATTAAATATTTCATCAAAGGAATTTCCGTGGGGAAAAGACCTTCTGGATGCCTCTGCAAAATCCTTTGCTTTTTATTCTTTTAATAATGGTTTTGGATGGGTAACACCCAATGGCACTGCCACATATGATAATGTTTCAGGTCTGATTTATAAGGACCCAAATTTTGACACGACCCAACTAAAATTTGGGAAAGCCTATATGCAATTTTCGTATCAGAATTTCCTGGATCGATAAGCTTTATATTAATCATTGATCAAAGACTGATTTAATATCTTTGAAAAAACGGACACCCAAATATGGAAAAAATTAAAAACATTATTCAATCTTCAATAGAAGTGAAACAAGAAATTCTTTCAAATGAACAACTGATACGAACCATTGAAGATTGTGTAAAAAAAATAGTCAATGCTTTTGAGACAGGCAAAAAGGTATTGTTTTGCGGAAATGGCGGAAGTGCTTCTGATGCACAACATCTGGCAGCAGAGTTCAGCGGCCGGTTTTATACAGACAGAGATGCCCTTCCTGCAGAGGCATTGCATTGCAACACATCTTACCTAACAGCCGTGGCAAATGATTACAGCTATGAGGTCATCTATTCCAGATTAATTAAGGGTATTGGAAACGAAGGAGACGTATTGGTTGGCCTGAGCACATCCGGCAATAGCAAAAACATCGTGAATGCTTTTGAAATGGCGCGCGAAAAAAAGATGATTACTATTGGATTTACCGGATCTACGGGTGGAAAATTGAAAGACCTTTCTGATTACTTAATTAACGTTCCTTCTGATGATACGCCGCGTATTCAGGAAAGTCACATTACCATCGGTCATATTATTTGCCAGCTCGTAGAAGAAATTTATTTTGCAGAAACCAATGATTAAAGAAGCCATTATTTTAGCGGGAGGTCTTGGTACAAGACTTAGATCCGTGGTGGATGACAGACCCAAATGCATGGCGCTCATTCATGGAAAACCATTTCTCCATTATCTGATACGGTATCTTCAGCAGGAAGGAATTGAAAAATTCATTTTCAGTGTAGGGTATATGCATGAAGTGATTGAGGAGTATTTACATTCTATAAAACCAGCTCTGGATTTTCAGATTTCTTTGGAAAACGAACCACTCGGAACAGGTGGAGGAATTCAACTTGCCTGCCGGTTAACTACCCAAACCGATGTGATTGTGTGTAATGGAGATACTTTGTATAAAGCAGATATTTCAACACTGGCAGATTTTCACAAATCCGTATCCGCCGGTTGCACACTCACTTTGAAGCCCATGAAAAACTTTGATCGGTATGGTGTGGTAGAATTAAATAACGATCAATCGATATTTTCATTTAAAGAAAAAAGGTTTTATGAAAATGGCTTGATCAACGGCGGAATTTATGCGTTAAATATTCCGCATTTTTTAAACGAAAATCTGCCGGAAAAATTTTCGTTTGAAAAAGATTACCTGGAACCAAAAACGACTAAGAATCTTTCTGTTCCGACACTTTTTGGTTGTATTCAAGATGCCTATTTTATTGATATCGGCATACCGGAAGATTATGAAAAGGCGGAGAAAGAAATAATGCAACATTTCCCATCGGACTTTTTTTAAAATAAAAGAGCTTTATTAATAAATCCTTGGAGATAAACAGACACCATAATTTGTATAATTTCTAATTATAAAATGAATACTTTAAAAAATATCGATAAATCCTGGACACTATTTATAGATCGGGATGGAGTTATTAATCACGAAAAAACAGACGACTACATTCACACCTGGGATGAATTTGAATTTTATGATGGTGTAAAAGAAGCGATGAAAATTTTCAATGATACTTTCGGAAGAATTGTTGTCGTTACAAACCAACGCGGAATTGCCAGAGGCCTTACGCGGCTTGAAAATCTGGAGATCATTCATGAAAACATGGTGCTTGAAATTGAAAAAGCCGGTGGAAGAATAGATAAAATATATTTCTGTCCGGATATGGATGGTCCGGATAGAAAACCAAATCACGGGATGGGATTAAAAGCCATTAACGATTTCCCGGAAATAGATCTTTCAAAAAGTGTGATGATCGGTAATACCTTAAGTGATATGGCCTTTGGCCGGAATTTGGATGTAGCCATTAATATATTTTTACCAACCACCCGAAAAGAGGTGGATATAAAGGATTCGCAGATCGACCTGGTATTTCCCGATCTGATCTCCGTTGCCAAAGCGCTTATATCTTAGTTAATTAGTAGGTGATTAACAATAAATTGATGGAATAAAAGTTTTCTTTGTTTAAACAATTTTGATGAATAAAATACTTTTTATATTAATCTCTGTTTTTATTACAGGAATCTGTGGAGCTCAATCCCTTTCAGCCGAGGAATTTAAAATTCTTCAAAAGAAAGAAGATTCTTTAAAATCGCATACGTTGGAGATTGTGCGGGGTACAAGCGCAGAAAGCAGGTTTAAAGCGGATAGCCTTTTTACCAGGATGTTTGTGCGGGCATTACAAACTAAAAACTCCATTGAATATCCTTTTGATTCACTCATTACGATTTCCAAACTTTCTCCAAAGGATGGATCTTTTAAAATTTATACCTGGCAATTAATGATCACTGAAAATATGACCAGGAAACACGGAGCCATCCAAATGAAAACAAATGATGGATCTTTAAAACTGTTTCCATTGCTGGATATGGCTGAATACATCGATAAACCGGCCGACACCATTACAAACAATCTGCATTGGGTAGGTGCTGTTTATTATCAGATGATTGAGAAATCCGCTTTTGGCAAAAAATATTACACCTTACTAGGCTATGATGAAAATAATATTTCAAGTAATAAGAAGATCATCGACATATTGACTTTTGAAGATGGAAAGCCTGTTTTTGGAGGAAATAATTTCAGTTTTAGAGACAATAGCATACACAAAAAATCGATGGCCCGCTACATTATGGAATATAAAAAACATGCAGGACCAAGATTGACCTACGATACGGAAGAAGACATGATAATGATCGAACATCTTATTTCTGAAACGGGTGAGCCAAATAAAAAATACACCTTAGTGGGAGATGGAGATTATGAAGGACTAAAATGGATGGATGGAAAATGGGTGCATATTTCCAAAGTATTTACTCAAACAACCGCAGAAGGTCAGGAACCTGTTCCGCATCCAATAAGAGATCCGAAAGGAAATATTGATGAGTCTAAACTAAGCCAACGATTACCGGATTATATGCAAGAAGATTCCATCCCTCCGGTAAAAAAAGAAACTTCTGTGAAAAAGAAAAAGAAAGGTAAGAATTAAGATAAATCCACAAAAGGAATTTAGCTAAACGGATATATGCTTCCTCTAAAGAAACGATATATCCGTTTTACTTTATTCCAAGGTTTACAGGATTACGAACCTTAGTCCCCTCCTTTTTCTTCCTCTAATTTTTTGGCTGTTTTCACCATTTGTACAAATTCTTTCCGGAATCCTTCAGTATCCTTACCCACTGCGTTGCTCGCTAGTGAAATCACCTCATCGAAATAGAGATTTCCTTTATACTCACTCTTCGTTAATAACATTCCAAAGCCCGCTACTGCCGAGGCAAATTGAAAATTATATCCTGCTTTCGACAAGGGCACAGGATTGCTTTCCACTACATGAATCAACAGATTGCTTTTATCACTATCAGGATCTTTATATCTGGATTTCACCGTGGCTAATTCACCTGAAAATAATGTGGCGGTATTTTTTACGTTTTTCGAATATTTTAAAGAATCAACATTTTTTAAGAATGGAGAAAATATTTCGGCAGGAATGATTTCATATAAGGCTGTAACCGAGTGCCCGCTACCTAATTCGCCCGCATCTTTCTGATCATCATTAAAATCCTCTTTGTTTAACAGCCTGTTTTCATAACCGATCAATCTGTAACCTGCAACCTTTTCAGGATTAAATTCCACCTGTAATTTCACATCTTTTGCAATGGTAAATAAGGTGCCACCGAATTCATTGACCAAAACTTTTTTGGCTTCATTAAGGCCATCAATGTAGGCATGATTTCCATTTCCTTTATCAGCCAGCAATTGTAATTTGCTATCCTTATAATTGCCCATTCCATATCCCAGCACTGTCAGAAACACTCCGCCTTCCCGTTCTTTTTCAATCAGGCGGGTAAGTTCATCATTGCTGGAAAGGCCGAGATTAAAATCACCATCTGTACAAAGAATCACACGGTTATTCCCATGTTTAATAAAGTTTCTAAACGCAGTTTTATAAGCGAGCTGAATGCCGGCACCACCTGCTGTAAAACCGCCTGCTTCCAATCCGTTTATGGCGTCTTTTATTTGTTGTTTGTTTTCTCCACTAACCGCATTCAGTACAACGCCTGATTTTCCGGCATATACGACAATAGAAATGACATCTTTTGTCCGTAATTGATCTGTTAGCAGAAATAAAGATTTCTTCACCAAAGGCAACCGGTTTTCTCCCATCATAGAACCGGAAACGTCTATGAGAAAAACCAGGTTGGAAGCAGGAAGATTCTCTGTGGAAATGGTTTTTCCCTGCATGCCGATGAGTAATAATTGGTGGTTTTTATTCCAGGGACTTTCACTCAGGACCGTATTGATCGAAAATGGATTTTTTCCCGTGGGTTGAGGATAATCGTATTTAAAATAATTAATCAGCTCTTCACTTCTTACAGCGCCTGCCGGAGGTAACTGCCCATTTTGCAAAAACCTACGAACATTGCTGTAGGAGGCTGCGTCTACATCAATGGAAAAAGTTGATAAAGGATCGTCACTTACCCGTTTAAAACCGTTTTCATTAATTTGATCATATTCTTCGGTATGATAGTTTTGTGGTAAATAATTACCCGGACCATTAAAACTAATGGAAGGTGATCCCTGCAGTTGAACCATTCTTTTCTGAGCATTGGATTCATGTGTTTTTCGCATTTCTGTTGCTAATACAAACTCATTTAAAGAGCGATTTTTTTTCATAACGATATTATATACCGATGAGTTTCCAATTCTTATTTTCTCTGACTCGTAACCCGCGGCAGAAAAATACAGGTAAATTTCACGGTCAACATCGATACGATAATTCCCATTCGCATCGGAGTGCACTTGGGTGTGACCTGCTTTAATTTGTACGATCAGCGGGTCCCCTTGTTGATTGATCACTTTTCCTGTTATTATCATATTTTGAATTCCATTTATTTGA
>JBDSBN010000275.1:0-4801 GCA_039921585.1 Ginsengibacter sp.
CATCACCCCACAATGTTTAAGAACTAATCTGATGCAAATCTAAAAAGACTTTACTTATCAAAAAAATTTTTCAAAGGAAATGCTTGGAATATAGAAAACATTTAAATAACTTAGCAAAACTATAAAAATTATCAAAAATAAATCCCGTTATGGCAGCTAAGTTTAATATCGACAAACTAGACCTCCAAATCATCCAGGAAATGCTGGAAAATGCAGACACTCCCTATGCAGAACTTGGAAAAAAACTTTTTGTAAGTGGTGGAACGATTCATGTAAGAATTAAGAAACTTGAAGAGTTTGGTATTGTCAAAGGTAAAAGATTAAAAGTTGATTTAAAGAAATTAGGATATGATATCACTGCATTTGTAGGAATATTTCTTGAAAAAAGTTCCCTTTACGATACAGTTGCGAAGGAACTTGAAAAAATTCCTGAAATAGTTCGCCTAAATTATACTACCGGAAATTACAGTATGTATATAGAGGTTGTTTGCAAAGACATTAATCAATTGAAATATGTGCTCCACGATAATCTCCAAAAAATAAAAGGAATTGAACGTACAGAAACATTGATTTCCTTGACGGAAAGTTTCAATAGAAATGTACGGGTTAGTGGTACCGAAGAGGATATTTAATTTTCCGCTTTAATTACCTCTTACATCTAAGGCATCTCTTAATCCGTTGCCCAATAAATTAAATGCAAGTACTAATAGCATAATAGCTATCCCCGGCGCAAACGCCAATGCCGGGTTATTGGTGATGATAAAATTGTAATTCTCTTTGATCATTAAACCCCAGCTTGGTGTGGGTGGTTGGATACCAATGCCTAAAAAGCTAAGTCCGGCTTCAATAATGATGGCACTGGCGAAATTAGCGGCGGCAATAACAATCACAGGACCCAATACATTTGGTAATACATGACGCAAAATAATTCTCATATCTTTTAATCCTAAAGCTTTTGCAGCCTGAATGTATTCCATTTCACGAAGTGCAAAAACCTGCCCGCGAATAACCCGGGCTACGCCCACCCACATGGTTAATCCAACAGCAATAAATATTTGCCAGAATCCTTTTCCAAGAGTCAGTGTAATACCAAAAACAAGGAGTAATGTAGGCATACTCCAAATCACATTTATGAACCAAATAATTACATTATCCACTCTTCCTCCATAATAGCCGGCAGCGGCACCTAGAATAATTCCGATGGTTAATGAGATCAACACCGTGATCAATCCCACAGCGAGACTCACTCTAACGCCTACAAGTAGCCTGCTTAATATGTCTCTTCCAAACTTATCAGTTCCCAGCCAAAATGTTTTCGTGGTTATATAATCTTTCTCTGCCAAATCTGTTTTTGCAAATACCTGTGTTTCCTGAATTCCTTCATCAATATATTTATCGACGTACACAGAGTCTCCCGCATCTCTAAAGCCATTGATAGGCACATACGTGTATTTATCTTCGGCACCAAAAAGAAGTTTGGAAATGATATTCGTAGACGAAACATCCTTCTGTTTCTTAACAAGAAGGAATTGGTGGTTATATCCCGGTTTGCGCGCTTGTATCTCTACAATCTGCCGGTCGGCATTCGGAGTAGAATCCGTTCCGAGGAAATAGGCAAAAATACCAATAAGCACAGAAGCGATGATAACGATGAGGCCAGCCATGGCACCTTTATTCTTTTTTAGCCGTCGCCAGGCTTGCTGAGAAAATGAAAACGATTGTTGCATCAAAATAAAAATAAATAAACTTTGGTGAAAATAGCAATTGTTTATTTGTCAAGGACTTAATTCTGCATCACGGATTTGAAAATCAAATATTAATTGTCTGGAGGATAAAAATAAATATCTGAAATGGATAAATAAACATCAAATAATAGCATGTGAAATCACTGGTTTCTTGATAAAAAATGTCTTCTCATTACTAATGATGTCTGCTTGTTCTGAAATACTTTTTAAACGTCTACTTCACACTCCTTCCCTTCCATTTGTAATTTCCAAACTTTCCAAACCATCCCGCAATTAATATATAAATAATGTGGAAAATTTCAGAGGGAGCAAACCACCAAAGCAGTTTTTCTCTTTTGAAAAATCTGGCAACAGGAAGAAGAAAAGACCATTCCACGAAGGTTTTTAAAATGATGGAGGATAAAAATAAGTACACCCCATTTTCTAAAAAGAAAGCGGATATGCCTAGAATCAAGATCCATGCAGTGAGTATATAAACGAGCAGTAGTACCAACGTGATTTTATAGTCTGTGTATTTATCTGCTTTGCTGGCCCACCGGATTCTTTGCTGAAAAAAAGCAGAAAGCGTTTTTTCAGGATTCGTTTTTACAATAGCATCCGCTGATTTTAAGAACCTGATCCTGTCGGGATAATGTTCCTGAATTTTGTGCATTAGAAGCATATCGTCACCACTTGCTATTTCATCAATTCCTCTAAATCCGCCAACTTCATAAAAGGCCTCTTTTGTATAGGCCAAATTCGCTCCATTGCACATACTGTGAAAGTTTTTGGATACTGAAGCGCCTGTAATTCCCTGTAATGTCATAAAATCCAGACTCTGGAATATTCCAAGCAACTTTTCGCTGATTTTTCTTTCTTTGGAAACCGGAGTGAAAAACACCGGAGAGGCGATAAACACCGGTTTTTCTTCTAAATAAAAAGAAACAATCGTTTCGATCCATTTCGCAGGAGCAAAACAATCGGCATCTGTAGTAAGAATTAATTCACCCTGTGAAAAGGTCAATGCAGTTTCAATGGATTTTTTCTTATAGGAATTTAATTCTCTGTTTTTTATGAAATCTGCCAGATTTACAACCCGAATATTTTTTGCCTGAAAAGATTCAATTACCCCAACGGTATTATCGGTAGAATGGTCGTTGGTAATAATGACTTCGAATTTGCTCTGAGGATAGGTTTGATTGCGAAGAGAATCAATGCATTTCCCAATATTCTCTTCTTCATTTCTTGCTGCAATGATGACAGAAACAAATGGTAATTCCTGCTCTGAATAGATTCTTTCAGGAATAAAATCCTTAATTTCTATCCAACTTTTCCGATAATAAAAAAGAAGAATGCAATAAGGCAGAAGAAGGATGAGAGAAATTGAAGCAAAAAGCATGGGTGCAAATAACAAAAAGCAATAACAAAAACCTAAAGAAGCCTGTCTAAATCAATTTTTGTTTTTAAAGAGCAGGATAAACCCTCAGTTAAAATAAATTTTGTGGAATAAAAAAAATTCCTACTTTTGTATGGTTGCATAAACAACTATATGTCAAACAACCAATTTAAACGAGGAGAACTTTATAGCTTTATCACAGGTAAGGCTTCGACGGCTATAGCGCGCAGACTTCAAAAGAATTTCAAGCTGGCGGGTATTGAAATTACCATTGAGCAATGGAGTGTGCTTTATCATTTATGGAAAGAAGATGGTAAGAGTCAGCAGCAATTGTGCGAAGCTACATTCAGGGATAAGCCAAGCATTACGCGCCTGGTGGATAATCTTGAAAAAGCAAAAATGGTTAAGAGAGTTGCTGATAAAAACGACCGGCGGATTAATCTGATTTATCTTACAAAAGAAGCGAAGGATTTGCAAGATAAAACAATGGAAGTAGCCAATCAAACACTGAATGAAGCTTTAGAAGGTGTGCGGAAAGAGGATATTGACATTGCGAAAGCAGTGCTTCAGAATGTGTATGATAACCTGGCTACATAAAATGAATTTCTTTAAACAACTTCCTTAAGTTGTAATGATCGGAATAAAAAAATCATCTACAAAAATAAACATCATGGAAACAAAAACGAAGGCTGCACCTTTAAAAGGGGGAGAATGGTTAATTAAACCAGGAAATGCTCAGGACATTTTTACGCCGGAAGATTTTTCCGAGGAGCAATTGATGATACGCGATATGTGTCACCAATTTTTGAAAACAGAAGTTCTTCCCGTCATGGAAAGAATTGACAAAGCGGAACCGGGACTAATGCCGAAGTTGATGGAGAAAGCCGGAGAGCAAGGACTTCTGAGTGCTTCTGTCCCTGAGGAGTTTGGAGGTTTAGGAAAAGATTTTGTTACATCCACTTTGGTGAGTGAAGCATTAGGTGCCGGATATTCTTTTAGTGTAGCTATGAGCGCTCATTCGGGTATTGGAACATTACCTATTTTATATTTTGGTACAGATGAGCAGAAGAAAAAATATATTCCAAAATTAGCAACCGGAGAATGGAAAGGAGCGTATGGGCTTACTGAGCCCGGAAGTGGCAGTGATGCTTTAGGTGCTAAAACAACCGCTGTTTTAAGCGAAGATGGAACTAAGTATTTATTGAATGGCCAGAAGGTTTGGATTACTAATGGGGGCTTCGCAGACATATTTACCGTATTTGCCAAAATCGATGGCGATAAATTTACAGCCTTTATAATAGAGCGTGGTATGCCCGGATTTACTCAGGGCCATGAAGAACATAAGATGGGCATTAAAGGCTCTTCAACTGTTCAATTGTATTTCCAGGATTGTGAAGTACCTGTAGAAAATGTATTGGGTGAAATCGGCAGAGGGCACATCATTGCTTTTAATATATTAAATATTGGCAGATTGAAGCTCGATGCAGCAACAAATGGCGGTGCTAAAGGTGCTTTGGAAGAATCCATTGAATATGCTAAAACCAGGGAACAGTTTCAAATGCCCATAGCAAAATTTGGCGCCATAAAATATAAGCTTGCAGAAATGGCCATCCGGATTTTTGCAGATGAGAGTGCTTTATACCGGACTGCAAAATGGATCGATGAAAAAGAGAATGAATTA
>JBDSBN010000276.1:0-6463 GCA_039921585.1 Ginsengibacter sp.
AAAGGATATGTATTATTTTTTAAAACATTTCCGTAAATAAGATATTTTACAATATTGTCATAATAGCTTTTCGTGGCATCCACTGTTTTATGAGAAGTTACACCCAATGCTTCTGCGTGACTTTCTATTTGCTGAAGTTCTTCTTCGGAAAAACCGCCTGTATTTACAATCACACTATGCACTTCATAGTTTAATTCTTCAGTAAAATATTTTACGCAATACGAAGTGTCTAATCCACCACTAAAACCTATAACTACTTTTTTACTCATTTTAAAACTTTAAAAATTTAGGAAGAAATTTAATAATGATTTTTTCTCTGCTTTTTTCTTTTTCCAATACCGCAGCATTCTGTTTTGTTTTAACCGCATGAACCGCTCGTAAATAGAAGAGTTCTTTTTGAAATCTTTTGCGGTTTCTTTTGGAGAAACGTGATCATTCGGATCATAAAGCATCGCGGTACACATACAATTTTTCCTTTCCTTACTCATCAGAATATCGTAATTGACACAGCTTTTACAGCCAGCCCAAAAGTTTTCATCGTCTGTAAGTTCAGAATATGTTACCGGCTCATATCCCAGATCGCTATTAATTTTCATAACAGCTAATCCCGTTGTAAGTCCAAAGATTTTTGATTCAGGATACAATTGCCTCGACAATTCGAAAATTTTCTTTTTGATGGTTTTTGCCACACCCGTTTTCCTAAATTCCGGAGCTACAATTAACCCACTGTTGGCTACAAACTTGCCGTGACCCCATGCCTCGATATAGCAAAAGCCAACCCAGTCGTTACTCTTTGTTAAGGCTATTACTGCCTTCCATTCAAGAATTTTTGCGGTAATGTATTCCGGTGAACGTTGAGCAATTCCTGTTCCACGAGCTTTGGCCGACGAAGCCATTTCATCTGTTATAGTTGTTGCATATATGATATCACTCAACATTGCAACACGAACAACAATATTTGATTGTTCCAATTTGCATGAATATTAATTATGAAAAAAGATGGTGAGATGGGGGATTTTTTCCACTGATAGGGGCAGGTTTAAGCTCGGCCTATCAGCATCCACGTCGTGAAGAAAGTACCCTAATGGGAGAAAAAAAACAATATGAATATTTCGTTTTCAATACTTGATTACATTGTTTGAAAAATGAAGGAACAAAAGTAAGGGAATAATTCATACAAATTAGAACTATTTTCAAAAAATTCTGTTACATAATTTTTAACTCTAAAAAAAATGAACTTTTCCAAATAAATGACTGTGAAAGATATTCGTTTTAAACCTCTTTTTTAAATAGCACAGAATCAATATTTGCAATAGATAAAGGTCTCTATCTTGTAGAAGATATAATTATTTATTCTTTTCCAGGAATCTTAAAGTCACTCTTCGGTTCTGACTTCTGGCTGATTTACCGGAACCGCTTACAGCAGGCTCCTCGTAAGAATGTGATTCCAGAACCATTTGATTAACCGACAATCCTTTCTCCGCAAGATTATCAGCAACAGCTTGTGCTCTATCGCGGGATAGTTTTTTGTTTACTTCCACTGATCCCGTGGAATCTGTATGACCGGTAATCAAAACGCGCATATCGGAATTTCTTTTAAGAACATCTGCGAAAAACTGAAGTTGGCTTTCGTACAAAGGCAAAATAGTCGATTGCCCAACGCCAAATAAGATAATCAGATCCGGCAGATCTGGGTAATTAAATTTTTCCATGGGAACCTTTTTTTGAATTGCAACAGTATCTCTGATTTTAACCGTGTCCCTTATCAGATTTTTATTTGGATCAATATTCTGCGTTAATGAATCTGGCTGAGTAGTTTTTTTTGGAACAAGTGCAATCGTATCCCGGATATAGATTGTATCCGTTTTTATAATTGGGTCGGATTGAATCCTTTCCGCCTTCTGAAAATTATTGACAGGTACTGGTACGGGAATAAAATTATCTACCTTACGCCGCCGACTCGTTTCTACCCTCCTGTTTAACCTATCAATATCTTGTGCCAAACGGGATGCCTGAACTGCATAATCTCTAAGCAATCTATCCTGTTGCTCCTGAATGCTTTTCAAGGCATTTTCCCTATCCGGAGCATTTATCCTTGCCCGATCATTTGCGGATTGTTCAGAAATAAAAACTGGTTCTCTTTTAAAATCCTCCCGAAAAATTAAACTATCAGGTTTTACTTCGACAGAATCTCTTTTAATATCAGACATACGATATGATTCTACACTGTCTTTTCCGGAAAGGCTATCGAGTAGTGCCCGATCCACTTTTTTTTTACCTACTTCAACTTGGTCATCGTTTTTCAAAAGATTTAAAGAATCCTTACGCATAAAAGAAATACTATCTCTAACTACGCTTTTATCACGATGGGTATTTAAAAGAACTTTATTTTTTGTACTATCTAAAGTCCGCTCTTTTTCCATTAAGATATCAATCCGATTTGTGCTATCCATTTGCATTTGCAACTTCTGCATTGATTTGATCAGACTATCCAATTGTGCTTTCTTCAATTTCAAACTATCGGTGGTAATCTTTGTCAGACTATCAGCCGTTTTTTTATTTTGCATTTGGACATCATTTACATTTCGGGCTTGCACACTGTCTATTTCAATTCTTTCGAATTCTCTTTCTGAAATAAGTGTATCACCCATTGCCTTGTTTGTATTTCCATAATAATGATAATTATTTATGATAATTACATTTTGCCTGGCTCCCGGATCGCTGTACACATTTCCGTCCTTATAATTTAAGATCAATTGTTGCCTTATAGGTAGACCAGAATGCGCGCTATCGATTTTAATAATCTTTTCCTCCTCAATCGTTTTGTACATCATATCAGCCTTTTCAGTTTTGAAAACTTTATCGATAAAACGATTGCTTTTTGTCGGTTTGCCGTATGTAATACCAACCTTCAATCCCACATGAACATCGGCTGCCCTCAAATTTTTATTAAACAGCATTGTCCCCAAATTACTGCTCCCAACGAATAAGGGTCCCATCCTGAAAGTTGCGCCCAGTAAATGATTATTGTAATCTGAAAAATCATTTCGTTGCATAACGGTATAGGGAATATAAATTCCGAAATGCCTTGTTTCAAATCTTGGCGTGATCGTATAGAAACCAAATTTATCAAATCGTTCTCCTTCTTTATTACCTATATCAAGAGGCCAATAGGACATCACATTTAAGAATAGACCTTTCACAAATTTTACATCAAGCTGACCACTTAATGCAGTGGGCAAATACACATTATAACGGCGTGGATCATTCGGATTGGCAATAACGCGCGCAGCCAATGCCGTATCAAAATCATTAATCGTTTTATACTGCGCATTTCTTAGATCCCAATTCTGAATATTAGCACGGAAAGAATTCACCTCAGCAGGCTTATTAAACCGGAACATTCCAACGTCTAACAATGACACACCCACCTTAAAAATATATTTATTAATATCCCTTCTCACAGCATCATACGATTTCTCATCGTCTTTTTTGATGTACTTAAAGTCCTCAATATTCCCTCGATATTCATAAACAAGCCCTGCATCAAATCCAAAAGCATTTGCGTCCGGTTTAAAATTTTTATCGAATAGTTTATTAAAATCAGCGTTTTTATTATGATGATAAGAAACATTCGAACTATTGATATCAAAAGTACTGTCACTATTTATCCGGAACTGTAAATCATTTGATGATAAATTTATTGAAGACAGTCCTGCCAGATATTTACCGGTTATGGCAGCTTTTATAAAATGTTTATCAGAGGAATATAAAACCCGGCCATAAGTAAGACCTGCTTCAGCCCAGTTTAGTGAATGTATATTGATACCAGATGCATTAATTGTTGTATTATTTAATGGAGGATAATAAAAATTCTCATATCCTGCCCGGGCAAGTTCTTGAGAAATGCCCCGTCCCTGAATGGCAGTTCGTAATTGCATATTCAATGCAATGGCTGATTTCTTTCCTGTTGTTGCCATAAAACTCAAAGGCAATTGAGTTCGGTTGTGTACATTAAAAAAAACTTTTTCGCCAGCGGGTAAAGAGGCTACAGACAAATATTTGGATTTGAAAGTCTCGTAATTATCAAAATTCTTTTTATTGAATTTTAAAATAACATCCCGGTTTAATAGGAAATAATTATTGCTATAGTTCACGCCAGTTGAAAACAGATTGATATCAAATTTGTATCTACTGTCCACAATACTTGCCGGCTGCAGCATGACCCCTGTCACCCCGGCATTATTACCGGTGCTAAGACCTAAGAAATCCTGTGAATATGCATTTTGCAAAGTAAAAAAGGAGATAAAAAGAAAAAATAAAGGTAGTTTTTTTGTCATCTAATTGGAATTAAGTAATATACCCATATAACGCTACTATCATGCCACGATGGGAATAGGAGTTCAGAAAAAATGAGTCATTGTTTTGCAAATATCAAATCCTAATCGATAAGAAAACTTTTGAAAAATTAATTGAAATAATTTTGCTGAATGTAAGAACACTATAAATAAAAGGTATTTTTAATTCAATAAAATGAGAATTGATGCATTTAAAATTTGTGTTGGAATGGATTTTCTAAATTCAAAATTACTTTTTTCATTAGTGTGAAAGCATATCTACAAGTAAATAAATTTTCTTATTCTACTGATCACGCACATCAAACCTTACCAATGCCGGGTTTTTCAAATTTTTAAGTATTTTTTGTTTATTTTCAAAGGACAAAATTTTTACTGCTCTTTACTTGTCTAGATAAACTTTTAAAAAATGAATATTCTCAAAGTTTCTTTCAAAAACAAAAACGGACAAAATCTTTCAGGCCGTTTAGAGCTTCCCAAAAATCGCCGGGCACATAATTTCGCCTTATTTGCTCACTGCTTCACATGCAATAAAAACTTAAATGCAATCCGAAACATCAGTCGATCCCTGACTCTTGCAGGATTTGGTGTTTTACGTTTTGATTTTACAGGCTTGGGAGAAAGCGAAGGAGATTTTGAAAACACCAACTTCTCAGGCAATGTGGAGGATTTAGTGATGGCTGCTACCTGGTTGGAAGAAAATTATTCAGCGCCCACAATATTGATCGGACATTCTTTGGGTGGTGCTGCGGTCATCTATGCCTCTGCTCAACTATCTTATGTAAAAGCAGTGGCAGTGATTAACTCTCCCGCTGATCCCGCTCACGTAAAGCATTTATTAAAAAATAACAAACAAGAGATTGAGGAAAAAGGAGAAGCAACAGTGCATTTGGAAGGCAGGGATTTTACGATTAAAAAACAATTCCTTGACGACCTGGAAAACAAACCGCTTTCAAAAATTGTCAACAGCTTTAAAAAAGCGTTCTTAATTCTTCATTCCCCGCAAGACACAACCGTCTTCATTGACAATGCAGAAAAATTATACCATGCAGCACGGCATCCAAAAAGTTTTATTTCTCTGGATGGTGCGGATCATCTTCTTTCTGATAACGTGGATTCTCAATATGCAGGCAATGTCATTGCTGGCTGGGCTACAAGATATGTAGAGATTCCCAAACCGGATGAACCAACTTCCACCAGTGAGGTTGCAGCAAGCTTAGACAGCGAAGAAAAGTTTACGACACATTTAAAATTAGGTGACCATTTTTTCATTGCAGATGAACCAACAAGTTTTGGCGGAAACAATTTTGGCCCCTCCCCTTATCAATTCTTTTCTGCTTCGCTTGCAGCCTGCACGGCAATGACAATACAAATGTATGCCCGAAGAAAAAACTGGGAAGTTACCAATGTTACCGTGCATATAAATCATGGGAAAGAATACGCTATCGATTGCGAAAACTGTGAAGATGATTCTGCTAAAATAGATACGCTACACAAGGAAATATCCTTTGAAGGAACACTCTCGGAGGAGCAGATAAACAGATTGCTTGAAATTGCAGATAGATGTCCTGTGCATAAAACTATGACTAGTCAGACACAAATTATCTCTAAGCTTGTAAAGCGAATTTAATTTGAAAACATTCCGGATTAAAAACTAAAATCTGAGCCAAACTTCAACCATTTTCTCATTTAACCGGCTTCTTTAAAATGACTCTCAAGAGCGCGCCCCTTCCAAATTTTTGTAAAACAATATCCAGCATTGTAAAAACAGACAATGAAATTGTCGACTTAAGAGTAAAGCGATTTATTAACAACTTAGGCGCCTGTATGCCCACAAGCCAGTTATGAATGGTATATGTCCAGTTCACCGGGCTAACTTGTGTTTACAGGACATCAATTTCAAAATTTGTTTTGACTGCAAGTTTGGCTATTGATTTTTTATTAAACAAATTCCAATGGCGGGGAAAATGATAGCCACCCCAATATCGCTTTTTGAAATAGCCAAAATCAAGGGAATCCGTGTTATCTGTCACAATCAGTAATATTCCACCTGGTTTTAAAAGTCTGTTGATTCCGAGCAAAACTTTATCCGGACTTTCAACGTGCTC
>JBDSBN010000277.1:0-19063 GCA_039921585.1 Ginsengibacter sp.
ACGTCCGCCTTCTTCTTTGCTCAATACGTAAACTTCTCCTTTAAATTCAGTATGTGGAGTGATTGAACCTGGTTTGCAAAGAACCATACCACGACGGATTTGAGTTTTCTCAATACCACGTAATAAAAGACCTGCGTTATCACCAGCTTCACCTGCATCCAATAATTTCTTAAACATTTCTACACCTGTAACTGTTGAAGTCAATGGTTTTTCCATTAAACCAACAATTTCAATTCCTTCACCTACTTTAATACGTCCTCTTTCGATAAGACCTGTAGCAACTGTACAACGACCTGTAATAGAGAATACGTCCTCTACTGACATAAGGAATGGCTGATCAACCGGGCGTGGAGGTAATGGGATATAGGAATCCACTGCATCCATTAATTCACCGATTTTAGCAGACCAATTATCGTCGCCAGCCAAAGCACCTGTAGCAGAACCCTGGATTACTGGAGTATTGTCGCCATCAAATCCGTAAGAAGATAACAATTCACGGATTTCCATTTCTACTAATTCTAGTAGTTCAGGATCATCTACTAAATCAACTTTATTCATAAAAACAACAATCTGAGGAACGCCAACCTGACGAGCCAAAAGAATATGTTCTTTAGTTTGAGGCATTGGACCGTCTGTTGCAGCCACAACCAATATAGCACCATCCATTTGGGCAGCACCTGTAATCATGTTTTTTACATAATCCGCGTGACCCGGACAATCTACGTGTGCGTAGTGACGAGCAACTGTTGCATATTCTACGTGGGAGGTGTTAATTGTAATACCTCTTTCTTTTTCCTCCGGAGCTACGTCAATATCCGCATAATTTCTTTTCTCCGCCAAACCCTGCTTAGACAAAAAATCGGATATAGCGGCTGTTAGGGTGGTCTTACCATGATCCACGTGGCCGATAGTACCTATGTTAACGTGGGGTTTATCCCTTTTAAAATTCTCTTTTGCCATTTTTACTTTTTTTAATTTGTGTGTTAAAAATTTATTACCCCACTTAAGGTGGTTTAATTTTTGAGCGGAAGACGAGTCTCGAACTCGCGACCTATAGCTTGGAAGGCTATCGCTCTACCAATTGAGCTACTTCCGCTTATTATTTTTTTATTAGTTATTTTTCTTCTCAGTCTTCAAATTTAATTCTTTCAAAATAAATGACGCTTATAATTCCTGAAAATGATTTTCTGCGATTTTTCTATCGCTATAAATTCCCCGTAAATCAATTCACAGCAACTTTCAAAATTGAGCTGTTGATGAGAATTGAACTCACGACCTCTTCCTTACCAAGGAAGTGCTCTACCCCTGAGCTACAACAGCTTGTTAAGAAATGAGCTTACTCTTGTTAAGACAACACTTACAACCTTTCCGATTGTCATCAAGCTGTTTTTAAAACAAACTACCTGTGACTGAAAGAAGCCAATAACCAATATTTCAAAAAACTTATGATTGTATTCAGTTTAAACAAACTGAATACAATCATTTTAAAGAATGTGGGCAGAGTAGGGTTCGAACCTACGTACTCGCGAGAGAGCAGATTTACAGTCTGCCGCCTTTAACCACTCGGCCATCTGCCCGGTTAATTTTTGACCATCATCAAATATCTGTTTTATAAAACACAGAAAACGAAATGACAAAAATCATTTAATTCAATATTTCAAAGAGCCAGTGGAGGGATTCGAACCCCCGACCAGCTGATTACAAATCAGCTGCTCTGGCCAACTGAGCTACACTGGCACTTAATTTATTCTCCTAACTTTTCAGGAACTTTTCCAAAAAAATTACCAGAGGCTATTTTTTCGGAAGGCAAAGGTAATGGAAAAACTTTAATGGAAAAATTTTGAAAAGAAAATTTTCAAGTATTTTTTAAAAGCACCCTTTTTTCTTTGTCTAAGAACCGTTTCTAAGCCGCAAAGTAAATGAATATCTATTAAAAAACCCCTACAATTTGTAAGGGTTTAAAAAAATAACAGATAATTGCCTTAAGCGGCCATTTTTTGCTTCTTTCTTTTTATCTGTGTAATCACTGAATCCAGCGCCACATCTAAGCTTTCTTCAAATGACTTAGAAGAATGCTTTACAAAAAAATTATTTTTAGGAATATGAACTTTTATCTCCGCAATCTTATCTTTCACCTTGTGAGCTACATTATCCAACTTTAAATACACATCAACTTTTGTAATCCGATCATTATACTGTACTAGTTTAGAAAGTTTCTTTTCAATAAATGTAACAAGTTTAGAATCTGCATTGAATCGGTGGGTTTGAATGTTTACGTTCATGATCGAGGTCAATTTAATAGTGATTAAAAAAATTAAAAAGTAGAAATCATTTCATCCTATGTTTTTAAAATATTAGATTATTTGCAACATGGAAGTTACATTCTAGAACGCACTTTTCCAAGGGAATATTATAAGAAATCAATAAATTTTTATGAGCGGGGATGGGCTTGTTTGTGAACTTCTTTTAATTTTTCAATACTATTATGTGTATATATCTGGGTAGCAGCAAGGCTGGAGTGACCAAGCAATTCCTTTATTGCATTAATCTGTGCGCCATTATTTGTTAAATGTGTTGCAAATGTATGCCTTAAAGTATGCGGACTTTTTCTTTCGATGGTAGATACTAAGCGCAAATATTTTTTTGACATATTGTAAATGTATTTCGGATATAGCAGATTCCCCTTTGCATTTACAAGCAGATATTCGTTTTGTTCCGTTCCAAATTTTTTCCTTTTTTCTTCTAAGTAATTAACAAGATGCTTTATTAATCTGTTGCTTATGGGAATCAATCTTTCCTTACTCCCTTTCCCCTCCACTTTTAAAGTACCATTGCTTGTGTCTATATTACTTTCCTTTAAATAAATTAATTCACTTAAACGAATGCCTGTTTGGTACAAAATTTCCAGGATTAAATAATCAAGACGCCCTTCCCAGGTTTCAGAAAAATCAACCTTTTCAAACAACTCTTCCGTTTCACTCTGTTCTATATAGGCGGGAAGCTTACGGCTTATTTTGAGAGAATGAATGGCGGCGACCGGACTACTCTGAATGGTTTCGGTTCTTAGCTGATATTTAAAAAAGGATTTTAGAGAAGATATTTTACGGTTGATGGTCTTGCTGGATTCATTCATTTCTTTTAATGAAGCAAGCCAGGTGCGCACCATAGAAGGTGAAATCTCAGTTAATGGTGTGAATGCATAACTCTCTATAACAAACGCAAAAAACGCCTTCAAGTCTGTCTGATAGGCGATAATGGTATTTGGTGAATACCTTTTTTGATAGGAAAGGTATTTAATAAATTCATTAATGGGATAAGCTTCAATTGGTAGCATAAAAAAACCGGTAGCAGTAAAGATACGCTATCCGGTTAAAATTCTTATTATAAAAAATAGACTAGATTTCTATTTTACCGCTATCAATCTGTTGTTTGTAAACAGCCTTCAACTTCTGCTCTCTTTTCTTAATGGAAGGCTTAACGAAAGCTTGACGCTCACGTAATTGCAATAAAGTACGACTTTTTTCAAATTTCTTTTTGTACTTTTTAAGTGCTTTATCAATATTTTCGCAGTCTTTTGAATCAATTATCAGCATATAAATATTCCTTTAATTTTTTTTAGGAGTGCGAAGATAAGAGTTTTTATTACATTTAACCACTTTATGCAAATAGAATTTTATTTTTTTGCAAACTTTTACTAAAATACTATAAATGTTTACTGGAATAATAGAAAAATTAGGAATTGTAGAAAATATTGTCATTAATGAGGGCAACAGAAGTTTCTACATCAAAAGCAAGTTAGCCAATGAATTAAGCGTTGACGAAAGTATCAGCCATAATGGAATTTGCCTGACCATAGAAGAAATTAACGGAGATATTTACCGGGTGACCGCGGTAAAAGAAACTTTAGCGAAAACAAATTCATTACTTTGGAAAGAAAATGATTTAATTAATTTGGAAAGAGCAATGAAAATGAATGGACGGCTGGACGGACACCTGGTTCAGGGCCATGTTGACGATACAGCTCAATGCATCAAAATAGAAGATACCAACGGAAGTAAGGAATTCACATTCAGATATCAGGAATCTTTTGCACCATTAATTATTGAAAAAGGATCTGTATGCATCAATGGAGTGAGTTTGACCGCTTTTAATTTAAAAGAAAACACATTTAAGGTCACGATCATCCCATATACTATGGAGCATACCAATTTTAAGATCCTAAAAGAAAAGGACATCGTGAATATAGAATTAGACGTGTTAGGCAAATATGTTCAACGTCTGTTGGAACTAAAGTAAGTTCAATGCCTTGGAATTATCGAATTAGGGTAACAAAAGTTAGTTGCTGCTCAGTCTTTATTTCCCCCCCCCTGTCCTGAATCAGGTTGCCTTATTAAAGCAATGCTACTAATGTGCAAAAACTACCTGTTTCCAGCCACTTGACGAGCTTCTCCGGCAGGAGGCTTACTCGTTCCGAATACCACCTTGGATACCTCTGCTTTGATATAACTTAAAAGAAGACCACTAACAGAAAGAAGACCGATGATAATAAATCCCAGAAAAAACCCAAGAGTACCGAAAATCAAGGGTGATTTATGCTCGACATTATAAGGAGGTTCTGGTTTGTCTAAAACTTTTATTACCGGTGTCGATTTTTGTAATTTATATGCTGCGTTTTGTTGATTTGCAACGGCAGTAGCATATTGACTTCGAATCATTTGTTTGTCAGCCAATAAATTTTCGGTCGGAACACGGTACTCCAGTTTCGTTGTATTGGTGAACATGGTCCTTTTATCCATTTCAATCAGCTGCTTATCTTTCGAATTCATCACACTTCTCAATGAATCGACCTTACTAGTTGCGAATTCAAAGTCTCTTTTTGCTTTTTCTCTTTTAAGATCGATATAAAACATGGATATTTTATCTATAAACCCATAACTGATAATTCGGACCAAATCTTCTGTTCGACCAGTGTAGGATAAAACAAAACTATTATTTTTATTGATTGTGGCTGTCAATCTATCCCTTAAAACGCGCCCTGCCCATGTAATCCGATTGTGTTCATTGGTGGGCATTTCAGTTTTGGGTTCTAATATTCCTCTATGTTCATTAATTTCCTCTACCAGCAATTCTGCAATAGTTTTATTACCTTTTTCAGGAACTTTTATGGAGGCCACTTCCTCACGAGTAGTTCTACTCTGTGCGAGCTCAATAATATTGATCGATGCATCTTCACTAAAACTTTTAGAACTTTCACTTGTACCCATCAGAGCACTTAATACCGAAGAGGTGCTATTGTCTGCTCCGCTCGTAAGCGGAAAGATGGTGGCAGTAGAGGTATAGGTAACAGGTTTTTGCAAGGCATAATAAATAAGTACTCCTGCACCAATAAAACCAGCGGCTACTATGTAAAGCCATGATTTTTTTAATCGAATAAAAAGTGCTGCCGTTAATTCTTGTGAGGTCATTTATTTATTTTACTTGGGTTAATAAATACGCAACTAATATTGGAAGAGAAGTCACCAATATTTGTGAGGCGAAGTTTCCAAGATTTTTACTTTCCGGCCTGTTTGGAACTACGACAATACTGCCGGGTTCAACTTTAGGATAAAAATGAAAAATTCCGAAGTTTTTTGTCTTTCTGCTTTTGCCATTTGCATATGTCACATAAACTCGTCGCTTCCACGGACGCACGCCAAACCCTCCGGCCCTATCTATATAATACAATAAATTTGAATGATCTTTATCGTAATACATTTTCAATTGGCTTTGTACGGCTCCTTTAATTGTAACCACCGGATTTAACTCAGGAATTAAAATAATATCTCCCTCTTTTAGCACTATATCAAATTTAGATCCTGGCGATTTTATTGCCTCTTCTAAATCGATGATGATTGGTTCCGAAGAATCAAAAACAACGCTATCTACAATATTGCCCGATGTATCTCTTATAAACCTTGTTTTACGGACCTGCTGATTCAGACTACCTGAGTAAACAGAATCTTTTAATCTAAAAAGTTTCGCTCCGGATGGATCTGCATTCTCTTTTAATCCCCCAGCTCTATTAATAAAAGAAGATACCGTTTCCTTTTCTCCCAATTTTGGATATTTCCCGGGATAAAGAACTTCTCCATTTAAAACAATATTTTGTTGCAATTTAAAATTAGGATTTTTCCTAACAAACACCTGGTCATAAGGCTTAAGCTTTATACTTTCTGTAACAGGATCCAATGCTAAATTTTGGCTGATCGCATATGTCCGGATAATATTTTTCGTTGGTTTCACTCCTCGCTGTGAGGAATCAATATCAACTATGCTCGATACTACTACACTTCCAAATTCAGCGGAAGGCATTAATCCATTCGCAAAGAAGAGAAGATCTTTTAACGTCATTCCACCATACAGATAAAATGAGCCCGGATTTCGTACTTCACCCTCAATATGAATCATCTGTTTTTCAGTAAATTGATTTTTATTGAACACTTCAATCACATCATTTGGCTCAATCTCAATATTTTGAGAACTATTGAGATCTCTATTAAAATCACTCAGGTCGACATCAATTTTGTCGGATTTCAAATTAGTGGAATCCCCTGCTCCTTTGTAGACATATGCCCTATCAAGAAAAGTATTTGGAGTAATACCTCCTGCTCTATTTAATAAATCAAAAAGCCGATCACCTGGTCTTGCTTCATAGACATTTGGATAGGCAACTTCCCCTTTTACGACAACTTTATTTTTCAGACCTGGATTGATAAAATTCACAATGACCATATCACCATCAAATAAAGTTTCATCCGTGATTTGATTGTTGGCTTTTAAACCCAGGGCATTAAAATTGACCGATTTTATGATTTGTTTTTCACCAACACTTCTAATTATTGTTCCTCCCGAAGCATAAGCTTCAGATGTAAAACCGCCTGCAAATTTCATTAAGTCTAAAACACCTTCATTCTTTTTTAACTGATAATACATAGGCCTCTTAAACTGACCACTTGCTAAAACCTTTTTATCATAAAACGGAACAATTATAAAATCATTATTTTCCAAATAGAGATGTTTTCCATAGTCCCCGGTGTTTAAATATTTATAAACATCCACGGTATCAATCACTTTTCCGTTACGTGATATTAATATGTTTCGCAGGTTTCCAAACTCTGTAACTCCGCCTGCAAGTGCCACTATATTTAACGCATTTGTAAATGCTGAAACTACAATCGGACCTGGATTTTCAACGTTTCCTGAAGCTTGTACTACGATAGTGCGTGGCTGTCCCAGGGTAACAGATATATTCGTAGAGGAAGGAATAACCCTTCTAAACCGGTCATAGATGATTGATCGCGCGTTCGCAAACGTCAGCCCCTGCACGGTTATTTTACCAAGTCCCTGAGGAAATATAGAGCCATCTCTTGCCACAATGTAATCTTGTTCAAAATCAGCCCCTCCCCAGAGAGAAACGATTATATGATCACCCACTCCAATTGGATAATCTTCCGGTGGTGTAGATAGTGCAGTAAGTTCCACGATTTGATGCGCATGGAAAAGATCGGCTCCATATGTATCTCTAGGGTCAAAAACCTTCTTCTTAAAATTATCTCTCTTCGTACTATCTTTTGCGACTCCATCCTTTTGAATTTCTGTTAATCCCCTATGAATATCCTCACCGGGTTTTTTATTTTGCTGCCTTTGATTAAAATCTTTTAAGTAAGATTGTAATTCTGCCGGAGAAGCATTTTTTAATGCATTGGGATCAATGGGCAAATCAGGTAATTCTGTAACAACTTGTGCTTTTAAATTTTCTGAAGAAAAGATCACACTTACACTTAAGAAAGCCAGAAGAAGAAGAAATTTTTTAGCCTTTAATATAATTTTGATTAATTCCATGTAGAATAAGTTATTACATATTATTTTAAAAAAACGAGCAAATATACTATTTTATTTCAGTGGATTTGACAATGCCGTATTGAATTGCGCCCAAATTTCTTCCACAATTTCACCGGCTGGTTTAATTGCATTTACGAGCGCACTTACCTGCCCAATTTCTAATTCGCCATCTGTTAAATCACCTTCAAACATACCCTTTTTTGCCCTGCCACGTCCTAATATATTCTGCAATTCCTGAATGGAGGCACCCCTTTTATTCATTTCTATAATTTGCTCATAGAATGAATTTTTCAATAACCTAACGGGCGTTATTTCCTTTAAGGTTAAAACTGTATCTCCCTCGTGAGAATTCACCACAGCATTTTTGAAATTCGGATGAGAAGATGCCTCGTCAGAAGCTACAAATCTGGATCCTATTTGAACACCATCGGCTCCTAATACCATTGCTGCCAGCATTTGACGTCCTGTGGCTATACCTCCAGCTGCGATAACGGGTATTGAAACAGCCTCTCTCACAAGCGGTAATAAAACCATGGTGGTCGTTTCCTCTCTCCCATTATGTCCACCTGCTTCAAATCCTTCAGCTATGACAGCATCGCATCCTGCATCAGCGGACTTTTGAGCAAAGCGGCTGCTACTTACCACATGTATCACTTTGATACCTTCTTTTTTAAATTGAGATGTAAACTTTGCAGGATTACCCGCTGATGTAATGACCACCTTTACTTTATGCCTAAGAATGGTTTCTATATGCTGGTCAATATCTATGTAAAGTAATGGCAGGTTTACTCCAAAAGGTTTGGAAGTAGCTTCTTTGCATTTTTGTAGATGATAATCGAGAACATCCGGATACATACTGCCTGCGCCAATTACACCTAACGCACCCGCATTAGACACTGCTGAGGCAAGCCGCCAACCACTGGCCCAAATCATTCCTGCCTGAATAATCGGATAATCAACATTTAAGAGTTCCGTTAGTTTATTATTTTTCAATCTTAGGATAAAATTAATCGATTAATCTTTATTTACTATTCATCTTATTTCATTTCTTATTGTGGATTTTAAGTATCGCATATTCCCGAAAAACGAACACCAGGCTAATTTCTAAGCAAATCCATATTAAGTATAGAATATAACGAAAACAATGTCTGTTTTCTTATCCCAGATCAATTTCTGTATTGTCTCCAATATTCAGTGATCGGGTTTCACCTATAATTTCTGTATCATTTCCTATCAGGGAATCATCCAGTACCACGTCATATAATTTAGAATAGGAACCAATAATCGATGCTTTTATTATAGAAGAATGAACAATGGTATTTTCGCCAATTGCCACATGAGGCCCAATAATAGAATTTTTGATATCGCAACCTTCCGCAATACTTACAGGAGGAATAAAAATAGAATTTTCAAATTTATTTGACTCTGAAATCACCCCGCCAAATTTTTCCAATAGAATTGAGTTTGATTCTAAAAGCGACTTCTTCCTTCCGCAATCAAACCAATTCTCCACTTTCATTTCTTTAAAGATTGTCCCATTTTCAATCATGCATTGCAACGCATCGGTCAGATTAAATTCATCATGACTCTTAATATCATTGTTTATGATCTTTGCCAGGCACTCAAATAGTAATTGGGATTCTTTAACACGATACAACCCAACTAAAGCCATATTTGATTTAGGAATGTTGGGTTTTTCTACTACTCTCGAAATAAACCCCTCCGAATCAATTTCTGCTATTCCAAAACTTCCGGGATCATCCACTTTTTTCACTCCTAGCATAGAATGTTCTGAAGCAAGCATTTTATCTATTTTATACTCGCAAATCGTATCTCCTAATACAATAAATACTTCATCATCGCCTACAATATCTTTTGCAAGTGCTACAGCATGTGCTGTTCCCTTGCGCTCATTTTGATATATGAAATGACACGTTAGTTGTGGATATTTGTCTTTAATATAATCCTGAATTTTTTCTCCGAGGTATCCTACAATAAATACAAACTCATTGATACCAGCTCCATGTAATTGGTCTACATTGATGCTTAATATAGTTTGACCGGCCAATGGAATCAACGCTTTTGGTTGAGTATAAGTATGCGGACGCAATTTAGTGCCGGCTCCGGCTACAGGAATAATGGCCTTCATGGAATGATTGTTTTAATCTAACCCTTTAAAAAAAGGAATGAATATAAGGAATGTTTTTGTTTTTTTGGCAAAGGTATGGGTGGATTTACTTCTTAGTTCTATAAATCGTCTTCCTCCAGAAAAAAAAAATGAAGTAGCCGGATTAAGATTGAATTTATAGTCTTATTAAGTTTTTGTACGTTTGCGCAAACACAAATATTATGCAAAAAGACACGCTGGTTTTTGATCTTATAAATAAAGAATTAGCCCGCCAAAGGGAAGGAATTGAATTGATTGCTTCTGAAAATTTCACTTCTTCGGATGTTATTAAAGCAATGGGGAGCGTATTAACGAATAAATATGCGGAGGGATATCCGGGAAGAAGGTATTATGGAGGATGCGAAATTGTAGATCAGGTAGAACAATTGGCCATAGATAGACTAAAGGAAATATTTGATTGCGAATATGCGAATGTGCAACCTCATAGCGGTGCTCAGGCAAATGCAGCTTTAATGTTGGCTGTATTAAATCCGGGAGATAAAATTTTAGGCCTCGATCTTAGCATGGGTGGTCACCTTACTCATGGATCTCCGGTTAATTTTTCAGGGAAATTATATGAGGCACATTTCTACACGGTAAAAAAAGATACCGGTTTAGTAGACTATGAAATGCTTGAGCAAAAAGCCAGGGAAGTAAAACCTAAAATGATCATCGTTGGAGCAAGTGCTTATAGTCGTGATTGGGATTATAAAAGAGTAAGAAAAGTAGCAGATGAAATAGGTGCTTTCGTTATGTGCGACATGGCACATCCCGCCGGTTTTATTGCGAAAGGATTATTAAATTCTCCTTTTGAAGACTGCCATTTTGTTACTTCTACTACCCATAAAACATTGCGCGGTCCACGTGGAGGAATCATTTTAATGAAGAAGGATTTTGAAAATCCATTTGGATTAAAAACCAACAAAGGGGAAATACGAATGATGAGTCATTTGATTGACATGGCTGTTTTTCCAGGAACCCAGGGAGGCCCTCTTGAACACGTCATTGCCGGTAAAGCAATCGCATTTGGAGAAATTTTGACCGATGATTTTACGGCTTATGCGAAACAAATGCAAATAAATGCCCAGGCTATGGCTAAATCTTTTGTAGATAAAGGATATGATCTGATTAGCAATGGTACAGATAATCACCTGATGCTGATTGATCTTAGAAATAAAAATCTGACAGGAAAGAAAGCTCAGGAAACTTTAGACAAAGCCAGTATTACTTTAAATAAAAATGCTGTTCCTTATGATGATAAAAGTCCGTTTGTAACTTCCGGGATTCGTGTAGGGGTACCGGCAATCACCACAAGAGGATTGAAGGAAAATGATATGCAACAAGTCGTGGATTTTATTGATAAAATTTTGATGAACATCGATAATGAACAAATCTTACATGGAGTAAAAGGAGAAGTAATCGAATTTATGAAGCAATTTCCCTTATATCCTGAATTGGGATAAACGATAATTTTTTTTCTAACCCCAATCCATTTTTATTGCAGGATAGTTTATTTTCATGCCTAAATATTAAACATGATACAACGCGTTCAAACACTCTGGATGATATTAGCAGCTCTGGCTGTTTTTTTAACGATCAAGTTTTCATTTTACAGTTACCCACTTGCAGTTAGTGATGTATATCAAACAATCGCAGCAACGGATAATTTTTTATTGCTCATACTTACAAGTGCTTTGGGCACAGGCATCGTAATCAATATATTTTTATTTAAACATAGAAGCATACAATTCAGAATCCTTGTTATTGCATTATTCTGGGAGTTTTTGATCCTCTACATTTATTACAGGGAAATGAGTAAGTTCCCGACCGGAAATCTTAATATAGGATCAGTATTGCATTTACTGGTGATCATATTTATCATTTTTGCAGCAAAAGGAGTTTATAACGATTCCAAGCTGATTAAAGAAAGTAACAGACTTCGATAAAAAGAATCTGACAATAAAAAAGGTTGCCTGTTATGATAAACAGGCAACCTTTTTTTTGGCTATTTCCAATCTGAAACACCTTAGAGATACTTCCCGGTATAGCTTTCTTTTATTTTTTTCAATCCTTCCGGTACTCCGGCATAGACAAGATTTCCACCCATGTCTCCTGCTTCGGGTCCGAGATCAATAACCCAGTCTGCCGACTTAATTACATCCGTATTATGCTCAATTACGATGATCGAATGTCCTTGTTCAATAAGCGCATTAAAGGATGTCAATAGTTTTTTGATATCATGAAAATGAAGACCGGTTGTCGGTTCATCAAATATGAATAACAGATTTCCCTGCCCTCTTCCTTTTCCAAGAAAGGATGCAAGTTTTACTCTTTGAGCTTCCCCTCCGGAAAGTGTTCCGGAAGATTGTCCTAATTTAATATATCCCAATCCCACATCACTCAACGGCTGGATTTTTTTTGCAATTAACAATCCGGAATCATCCTTTTTTTGGGTGTTTGAAAGGCCATTTTCAAAGAATAGAATTGCTTCATCCACACTCATTTCCAAAACATCAAAAATGTTTTTATCATTAAACTTTACCTCTAGAATCTCATCCTTAAATCGTTTCCCTGAACAAGCCTCACATACAAGGTGTACATCCGCCAGAAATTGCATCTCAACTATCTGTTCTCCTTCGCCTTTACAGGTGTCGCAACGCCCTCCATCTACATTAAAGGAAAAATGTTTTGGTTGATAACCCCGAATTTTACTCAAAGGCAGTTTGCTGTAAAAATCCCTGATCTCATCATACGCCTTTATATAGGTAACCGGATTACTCCTTGAAGATTTTCCAATTGGATTTTGGTCCACCATTTCGGTCTGTGTTATGGAATCTATATCTCCGGAAATACCTTTATGCAGGCCGGTTTTTTCTACCGACTCACCTTTCAACTTCTTTAATGCCGGAGAAAGTATTTGTTTTACGAGTGTCGTTTTTCCGCTTCCGCTTACTCCCGAAACCACACACAATACGTTGAGTGGGAATACCACATCGATATCCTTTAAATTATTTTGTCGGGCACCTGATATCGTAATTGACCGTGTCCACTTTCGAATATGTTTTGGCGCCTCTATGGTCAATTCTCCTTTTAGATATTTCCCTGTCAGACTTTCCGGACTTTCTATAATTGCGTCATAATCACCTTCTGCTATCACCTCCCCACCCAAATGGCTCGCAAGGGGCCCCATATCGATGATATGATCTGCTTTTCTCATCATCATCTCATCGTGCTCCACCACAATAACCGTGTTGCCCAAGGCTTGTAAATTTCGTAATACTCCAATCAGATTTTCTGTATCACGTGAATGGAGTCCTATGGAAGGCTCATCCAGAATATATAGTGAATCCGTAAGATTGCTTCCAAGGCTTCGCGTAAGTTGGATCCTCTGACTTTCTCCACCACTAAGACTATTGGCTAATCTATTTAAAGTAAGATACCCTAATCCTACATCTACCAACACTGCCAGTCTTGTATTAATTTCAATAAGAATCCTTTTAGAAACTTCTTTATCAAAATCTGATAAATCTATTTTTTGAAACCAATTTTGGAGATCTTTTACAGGCATTTCTCCTAATTGGCCAATATTATGATCAGCTACCTTTACATACAAAGCTTCTTTCCTCAACCTGTATCCATGACATTCAGGGCAGGTAGTTCTACCCCTAAAACGACTAAGCAGAACCCGGTATTGAATTTTATATAAATTCTGTTCCACCTCTTTAAAAAACTCATCAAGGCCGCCGAAATATTCATTTCCTGTCCATAACAAATTGTATTGTGCTGTGGTCAGATCCATTATGGGTTTATGTATAGGAAAATCAAACTTAGAGGCTGTCTTAATAAGTTTTTCTTTCCATTGCCCCAACTTTTCACCCCGCCAGGGAGCAATGGCATTTTCATAAACACTTAATCTTTTATCCGGAATAACCAGATCTGCATCTATGCCTAAAACGAGAGAAAAACCTCCGCAAACCGGACAGGCACCATACGGATTATTGAAGGAAAATAAATTTGGAACAGGTTCTTCAAAACGAATGTCGTCCAATTCAAATTTATTGGAGAAGTGAAGTTTATCTTTATTATTAATGATTAAAAGAACCTCTCCTTCTCCTTCATAAAAAGAGGTACTAACAGAATCAGCAATCCGGTGATTATCTTCTTCATCAAAATCCTTTACAACTAATCTATCGACAAGTACAAAAGTGGTGCGATGCTCCAGAAAGGAGTCCAAATCTTCCATTTCCTGCAAGTCCTCAATATGCAATATTTCCATCTCCAATCCGTTGCCTTCCTGGGAAGAAGCAACCAGGCGGGAGAATCCTTTCTGCATTAATATATTCAACTCTTCCCTAACATCCCGTCTGGCAGACCTCTTGAATGCAACGAGCATCAAAACTTTGTCGCCATGATGTAATTGATTTATGGCTTTCACCACATCACTTACATCGTCCTTCTTTACTTCTCTTCCGGAAACAGGAGAAATTGTTTTTCCTATTCGTGCAAATAACAATCTCAGGTAATCGTATACCTCCGTCATACTTCCCACTGTTGATCGGGGCGTTTTTGTCGTTACTTTTTGTTCAATAGCGATTGCCGGGCAAAGCCCTTTAATATAATCTACATCGGGCTTATTCATTCGGGCCATAAACTGCCGGGCATATGCACTCATACTTTCCGCATATCTTCTCTGACCTTCAGCAAATAAGGTATCTATGGTTAAAGATGACTTTCCGGAGCCTGATACCCCTGTAACCACGATGAATTTATTACGCGGAATCTCTACGTCAATATTTTTCAGATTGTGGACTCTGGCACCTTTAATAAATATATTATTGGAAATTTCTTTCCCTGAAGAAAGCTTCTTCTTTGTGATCGTCTTATTATTGGTCATTTACATGCAAATTAGCAAATAGTAATTTTACGGAAACACTATCTGCGTGGTAATGCCCTATTTTGTCCCCTTTTATAAAATAATTAGCAAATAGCTTGGTTGTATTAAAAACATTTCCAATCTTAGTACTGCAATTTTATTTAAATGTGTGAAGTATCTACTTTTCGAAGTTTCCCGCTCCCCTCATTTCTTTAAAATTGACTTACACATTATCCTAAACAAAAAACAGTACCATTCATGAAAACCATGAACTCTTTACAGGATCATCAATTGATCCAATCGTTTATCGACGGCAACTCCGAAGCCCTATCTAGCCTGATCGATCGCTACAAAGACAAGATTTTCACATCTATTTTTTTACTAGTAAAAGACAAGTATCTCGCTGAAGATATTTTTCAGGATACTTTTATCAAAGTAATAGACACCCTAAATAGTGGTCGCTATAAAGATGAAGGAAAATTTTTACCTTGGGTTATGCGTATCGGACACAATTTATGTGTAGACCATTTCCGTAAGGTAAAACGTACACCTGCAATTAAAACAAGTGATGACCACGACATTTTTGAAGTGCTCAACTTTTCCGAATCCGGTGTTGATGAAAAAATGATGCAAAGTCAAAGTCACGACAGAGTGAGCAAAATGCTTGACATGCTTCCTGAAGATCAAAAAGAAGTTATCATCATGAGACATTATGCTGATCTTAGCTTTAAAGAAATTGCCACGCTTACAGGTTGCAGCATCAATACTTCTCTGGGAAGAATGCGATATGGCTTAATTAATTTGAGAAAATTAATGATCGAAAAGCAGATTGCTCTTTAATAAATCTTTTAAAAATAAAACCCTTTTAAATCTAAAAATTAGGAGGTTTTTTTATTAATCCCACACATTGGCATTACCGGCTTTTTTTACGGCCGGGAAAACGGCGGGCGTCAATAATAAAAAGAGCAAAGTCAGAAGTGCAAAAAAGACCATTCCAGCAAAGACATATTTAGTTGCGAAAAAAAACGATTGACGTAAATAGTATTGGATAGATTCTCTTGCCTCATGGGATTGAAGTGTTTCGATCACTTTATTTACGCCCGGAAGATGATCTTGAAGATCACGTGGAGCTTGCGTTAATTTTCTGGAAAGAACTGTATTAAATACGGTAGCAAATATGGCTGCGCCAAGGCTTTGCCCCAGATATCGCGAGAACATATTAGCACCGGTTACAACTCCTCGTTTATTCCAGGGTACTATAGATTGTACACCAACCAGAAGAGGTGTAGACATTAATCCGAAACCTGCACCTAAAAGCATTTGGAGAGAAACTAATACCCAAACCGGACCGGGAAAAGGAAGGAATAAAAATAAAGATGTCGCTGCGATTACAATAAATATTCCGCAGAGAGCGGTATTTCTAAAACCGATACGAAGGTATAGCTTGCCAGAGAAGGAGGAGGACAATGGCCATGTAATACTCATACTTGCCAGAATAAATCCGGCAGCAATAGCTCCCATTCCTGTCACAGATTGCGCAAAAACGGGTAGAAACATATTGGGTCCCATCATAATAATCCCCATTCCAATCATTACCAGATTAGAACCAAGAAGAACACGGTTTTTCCACACCCATGCAGGCATAATTGGTTCAGGAGATTTCCTTTCTGTACGGACAGTTAATGCGATCATTATTGCAGCCAAGACTACAACCGATAAAGTATTCCATGAAATCCAGGGCCAGGATTGTCCGCCCTGAAGTAAACCAAACATGAGGATCGTTCCGGATACCATCATCAAAGAAGCACCTTTAAAATCTATTTTATGGCGAATTTGCGGTTTCTTTTCATGCAGAAAAATCATGATTAAAGTAATAGATAGTGCTCCGATAGGTAGATTAATAAGAAATATCCACCTCCAGGAAATATATTCGGCAAAAGCACCTCCCAATGTAGGGCCCAGGATTGCAGCCATTCCCCAAACACTGGAAAGCCAGCCCTGTATTTTAGCCCGCTCTTTTAATGAATAAATATCTCCCGCCAGAGTATTTACTGTTGCCATAATAGCACCAGCACCAAGAGCCTGTACTCCTCTGAAGAAAATAAGAGAATGCATATTCCAGGCAGCCGCACATGTAGCTGAACCGATAAGAAATATCACGGAGCCAAGAATTAATATTGGCTTTCTTCCATAAATATCTGCCAGTTTCCCATATACGGGAATGGTTATCGTTTGGATAAGAAGATAAATAGAAAAAACCCAGCTAAATAAAGAAAACCCTCCCAAATCTCCGACGATTTGCGGTATAGCTGTGGACACAATGGTTGCATCCATAGCTGCAAGCATCATGGTAGACATTAGTGCAGTCAGGATCCACCCTCTGCGCATATTTTCTATGGGCACTGTATTGGATTGCATGCATATGGGTTCTAATCAGCTAAAATCTGATGGAAAATAATTAAAAATCAAAGCATTTCTGCTTTGATAATTATTTGAGAGAACAGGAAAACAAGTTCGATTAATTGACATTTAGCAACTCATCGAAAATATTTCGTCCGGCTATATTACCAAGAATGGTGGAACTGGCGCGCTCAGGATGAGGCATCATTCCAAATACATTTCTTTCTTTATTGCAAATTCCGGCAATTCCGTTTAAAGATCCATTTGGTGAATGATCTGCATGCACATTTCCATCTTCATTGCAATAGCGATAAATAACCTGCTTATTTTTTTCAAGCTCTTCCAGTCCATCTTCCCCGATATAATATCTTCCTTCACCATGGGCAATTGGAATCTGATGTACCTGATAATTATTACGCTCTTAGCCGGTTATATAAACATTTTTACAAACAAATTTTGTATTTGCATTCTGCAATAATACACCGGGTAAAAGACCGCTTTCGCAAAGAATCTGAAATCCATTACAAACGCCCAGTACTTTTCCGCCATTGTTTGCAAATTCAATAACACTTTGCATCATCGGACTAAAACGTGCAATGGCTCCACAACGGAGATAATCGCCATAACTAAAACCTCCCGGAAGAACAATACAATCTTCATTTGTGAACATAGACAGATCTTTATCTTTATGCCATAAAGAGATTACTTCCTGTTTCATATCATGTCTTAATGCATGAATCATATCTCTATCACAATTAGATCCAGGAAAAATCACAACGCCAAATTTCATATTTTCAATATTTTAAGAGTGCAAAGGTAAACTATAAGTAAATATTATTCGAAGTACTGCATATAAATTACAAAACCAACAAGAATCCAGTGCATCACCATCGGAATCCATCTGATTTTTGGGTAAAAGAAAGCACTTGCCACTAATGCTGAAACAGGAAGAGCAGCAATAATCCAATATTCAAATCCTGGTGTTGTATTTATAAATGGAATTAAAATAGCCACCATTAAATATAAAAGCAACAATTTCCACCTCTTTCGCACCTGTACTACTTGTTTAGAAGTCGATTTATTCACATAATAGATACCCACCAATGCCAGTAATACTACAATCATCATTATAATAAAGATGATCTTCTTATCTGTAAAAGGAGGATAGGCTATCGTAAATCCCGGCAAGCTAAATCGATATAATTTATTCGTGAGAAAAAGATATGCAAACAGGAAATAGAAAGTGGTAAACACACCCATAATGGGCATGAGCCATTCTGCAACTTTTGGAGCCCGTGTAAAAAGCAAAGCAAAAATGACCATAATGATAAATGCCAGAGAAGGAAAATAAAAGAAAGAACAAATTCCAATAACAAGGCAGATATTAAATAAGGTTGATTTTACATTTTGGTTTTTATAGAGATTTGTAAGTTTCGCCCATACCCAAATGAGTAACGTATTAATGACGAGAGGAGCGCTTAATATATTCCAATATATAAAAAGCGAGGTAATCAGCAAATAACTCATAGCCGGCAGATAATTATTCTTCTGCATCATTTTACGGCTATTTATGTAATGGTTAAAGCTAATGGCCTGTGTAAATATCAACAAGTAAGAAACTATAGAATAGCTTATTGGCCAGGAATCAAAAGTTGGCTTGATGAAAATAAGAATATCATTAAACAGGAAGCCATCCGAATCCTGGACTACGGGCACCTGCGGATTAATAAACCAGGCCGATT
>JBDSBN010000278.1:0-5514 GCA_039921585.1 Ginsengibacter sp.
AGTAATGAAACTTTGTTCTATTGCCTTTCTAAAAATTGACCTTCATTCTCAATAAAATGATGGAATGCAATTATTAAACCAAATTAAATTTTTGTCCGATCTATAAATGGTTCACTTCAACTTTATATTTAATTATAAAATCAGATTAGATACTTTATGTTACCGGAATCCAAACCACTGATTATGTTTTGAATGAAGATGGTGGAAGGAAAAAATTCCTATATCACGAACACTTGCGTAATGATTTCCTGCCCCACTGACAAACAGTTATTTAAAAGACACAATTAAATAAGATGGAAATTTTCCCTTTTATTCTTTAGCCGGTGATGTATTCGATTGTGATACGGCATTCGTATTTGGACGGGAGTTTTCAACAGCTGCGCGGTAACGAACCAATGCTCTTGTGATTGCTTCAGCAATTTCCTGCTGCCCTTTTTCACTAGTTAAATACCTTTCATCATCGTAATTAGCGATGAATCCTGTTTCAATCAAAATAGCAGGCATTTGAGTGGCCTGTAACACCCATAAACCTTCCCGGCGCTGCCATACTCCCAGATCGTTTCTTCCTGTTTTCTCTATTTCCTCCTGAACTGCTGAAGCCAGCATATAACTTCTTTTAAAGAAGTTTTGAGAATACAATAAGGCACTCGCTTTATATTCCGGACTTTCATAGTTTACTGTAACCGAACTATCATTTTGTTCTACGTTGAAAAAATCACCATCTTCCAAAGCTTTGATTTTTGCATCACTTTTATGCGCGGCCAGAATCAACGTGCTGGTTCCTTTACGTGTTGTAGGAATTTTATAATATTGTCTGATAGGGACTTCTCTTGTATGCTTTGTACGTACTTTTTTTCGGTTACTTCCCTTTCCCGTATAGCTCGTCTTATAATACGTTTCCGTTTTATGTCCTGTAATTCTGGAACCTGTTTTTAGATTCACAGCATCTGCATGTATACTTATAAATAGATCTCCATTATTGTCATTTGCAAATTTTGCTTTTTGACGAACATCATGATAAACATCTGTCGTACGCGTTGGAAGAATATTTACATCCGGCATTTGTTTTTTCAATTCCGCGACTAATTTCTGAGAGATCGCCAGAGTGATGTTTTTTTCCAAAGATCCCAGAGTGCCTTCATACTCCCCGCGGGCTCCCGGATCTGTACCACCATGACCAGGATCGATTATAATTGTCTTAATTTTTTTAGCTGATTGAGCCTGACTTGGAGCTATATATACCAACATGCTCAGAAGCATCAGGCAAAAAGTAGCGCTTGAAAATTTAAAACTGGAAATTTTTTCTAAATTAGGCATCTTTGTATTCTATTTTTAATCAGATCAATAATAAAGTTTTAGCAATCTTCACAAATCCTTAATTGGATTATCTCTATTTTTGTTGTCCTACTGCTATGCAAAAAACAAACAATTTTATCGCTTATAAAGTACTCATCTTCACCTTAATTGCTTTGTTTATAGTACAGACAGTCGAAAGTAAGAATAAGCATGCAGTTACATCATTTTTTCACACTTCATTAACTGGCAGTAACACGCATCCTACTTCCTCAAAGAAAAAGGATTTTTCTGTTGAAAAAAAGCAAAATTTAAAAAATGATACTTTGCCTTCAAAAGTAAACCCATTAAGGGATACTATCCGGGTTAAAAATACAACCGAAATAATTCAGCTTGATTCTTTATCAAAAAGAATAGATACCCTTCCAAAAAATGACACACTTGGTCTTAAAAAAAATGCAGGTGATACCATTCCTTATAAATCCGCTGCCAACGCCCTGCAATATCCTGTTGTCTATTCCGCAGAAGATTCGATGGTTTTGGATGTCCCGGCAAAGACAGTCACACTTTATGGGAAAGAAGCAAATACCAATTATAACAAAAACGAAGTAACTGCTCCCATTATTTCATTTGACCAGGAATCAGGAGATATAATTGCAACCATTCGCCGGGATAGTCTTGGGAAAGTTGTTTCGATGCCAACATATAAATCAAGTGATTTCACTTCCCAAAGTGATTCTATTCGATTTAATATGAAAAGTGGAAAAGGACTTACGAAAAGTACTTACACACAACAGGGCGAAATGTATGTATATTGTGAAGTGATTAAAAAAATGGAAGACGATGTCTTCTATGCTTTGCGCGGCCGATTTACTACTTGTAATCTGGATACACCGCATTTTGCATTTATCAGTAATAAAATAAAGTTTATCACAGATAAGGTAGCGATTTCCGGACCGGTGCATCCGGAGTTTGAAGGAATACCCATTCCACTATATTTTCCATTTGGTATTTATCCTTTAACTCAGGGCCGGCATTCAGGTTTGCTGTCGCCTAACTTTACCACCAATGAACAAAGAGGACTTGGTTTGGAAGGTTTAGGATATTATAAAGTAATCAGCGATAACTGGGATATCATTTTACGAACGTCCATTTACTCCTATGGAGGTTGGTCCGTTAATTTTAATCCACGCTATTCCAAAAGATACCATTATGCCGGAAATCTTTCATTTGATATTCAACATTTTAATTTGAATTTTAAAGGAGATCCTGATTTCAGCCGCGATCGATCTTTTAAAATAAACTGGAACCATAGTGCTGATACAAAGTCGCGGCCTGGGGTTACTTTTTCGGCAAGTGTCAATGCGGGAAGCAGTAGTTATAATTCGCGGGTGCCAAATAATCCTCAATTGAACTTCTCGAATCAGATGCAATCATCTATCAGGTATTCAAAATCCTGGAAGGACAAACCTTTTAATTTAACTATAGCCGCCAATCATAACCAAAACACCACCACCAAATTAATAAACGTGAGCTTGCCGGATGTTTCATTCAGTATGAACACGATCTATCCTTTTCGGAAAAAAGAATTTGCAGGCGCATTGAAATGGTATGAAAATATCGGTATTGGATATAATGGCGCAGCATTAAACAGATTTTCTTTTTATGATACATTGAAAAATAAAAGTCTGTTTCAACAAATACGTGATACACTTCAGTGGGGCGCACGGCATTCTATTCCTATCAGTTTGTCATTGCCGCAAATAGGGATTTTTCAATTAAGTCCGTCTGTGAGTTATGAAGAAACCTGGTATCAAAATAAAATAACAAGATTCTTTGATGCAGATTCCAACAAATTATTTACAAACGTAAAACATGGGTTTTATACCGCACGTCAAATGGGCTTTGGATTAAGTGCTTCAACAAGAATTTTTGGAATGATTGCCGCCAAAAATCCAAATGCACGAATAAATGCGATCAGGCACGAGGTAAGGCCATCCTTTAGTTTGAATTATCGTCCGGATTTTAATAAGAATTCTTATTACACAACAGTAATCGATTCTCTGGGAAGGAAACAGCAATTCTCTTATTTTGATGGTGGATATAATATCAATGGTCCTTATTCACCAGGAACCTTTGGTGGTTTTAGTTTTGGATTGGAAAATAACATTTCCATGAAACTCCGGAATCCAAAGGATACGGGAGAAAATGCTTTGAGAAAGATTTCTATTCTGGATCAGATGAGCCTTAACGGAAATTATAATTTCATGGCAGATTCATTTCGTCTTTCGCAAATATCCCTTAGTGCATCCACCAATTTATTTGATAAAGTAAATATCTCCGGTTCCGGGAGTTTAAATCCCTATGAAGTAAATAGTGAAGGGCGAAATATAGACAGACTGGTTTGGAAAGACAAAATTTTTACCTTGGGAAGATTAACGAATGCCAGTATTTCTCTTTCTAGTCAGTTTAGAGGTGGGGAAGAAAGCAAAGGAGTTGAGCCCGGAACACCGCAACAAGGAAATCAGATCAATCAATATGGGTATCCCCAGGATGAGCTGGATAGTGAACTTGCTTACATCCGAAATAATCCCGGAGAATTTGCAGATTTTAAAATTCCCTGGTCAGTCAATCTATCCTACCAATTCTCTTATATGAAGCGATTTATAAAAGGTCGTGGGTTTACCAATGAATTTTCCCAGAACATAAATTTTGGAGGGACGGTCAACCTTACCACAAAGTGGCAATTGGGAGTAAACGGGTATTATAATGTCAGTCTTGGGCAATTGGAACCACTATCCTTATCTATTTCCAGAGATCTGCACTGCTGGCAAATGTCAATCAATCTTTCTCCTATTGGGATCAACAGATTTTACAGCATTAATATCAGTCCGAAGTCAGCACTTTTACGGGATTTAAAAATTAACAGGACGAGATCGGTGTATTCGGGGTTTTAGAGGCTTCGGCGTTGAATAAGGGCTTCGCCCGTTGAATGCCTGCGGCGTTGAATAGGGCTTCGCCCGTTGAATAGGCTTCGCCGTTGAATAGGCTGCGCTGTTGAATAGGCTGCGCTGTTGAATAGGCTTCGCCGTTGAATAGCCTTCGGCGTTGAATAGGCTACGCTGTTGAATGGCTTCGCCCGTTGAATAGCCTTCGGCGTTGAATAGGCTGCGCCTGTTGAATAGGCTTCGCCTGTTGAATTGCTGTGCAGTTGAATAGTTGAATTGTTTATTGTTTATACTCACCAAAGACTTTCCGTAATTCATCGGATATTTCTCCCAAAGTGCAATAATTTTCTACAGCATCAATTACTGCAGGCATCAGGTTTTCGTCCGTTGTTGCTCTTCGGTGAATTTCCTGAAGGCATTCATTCACTTTATCCACAACTCTTTTATTTTTAATCTGATTGATTTTGTCAATTTGTACCTGCCGGATACTATCATCTACACTGAACGATCCGGGAGCTACTTCATTCTCCTGTTGGAAAGCATTTACGCCGACAATAATTTTTTCTCCGCTTTCAATGTCTTTTTGATATTGATAAGCACTGCCTGCAATTTCATTTTGAATAAATCCTTGTTCGATCGCCGAAACACTTCCACCAAGCGCATCTACTTTTTCAATTAATTCCCACGCTGCTTTTTCAATATCTGAAGTCAGTTTTTCTACAAAATAACTTCCGGCAAGAGGATCAACCGTATCCGCTACGCCACTTTCAAAAGCAACGATTTGCTGTGTTTTTAAAGCAATTCCGGCTGCTTCTTCTGTTGGAAGATTTAAGGCTTCGTCGTAACCGTTTGTATGCAAACTTTGGGTTCCACCCAATACGGCGGCAAGTGTTTGAATTGTGACTCTGCTGATATTATTTAAAGGTTGCTGCGCGGTAAGAGTACTCCCACCAGTTTGTGTATGAAATCTCAACGTCATTGCTTTCTCATCTGTGGCTCCCATCTCCTTCATCATCATTGCCCACATGCGACGCACAGCCCGGAACTTGGCCACTTCCTCAAACAGATTATTGTGAGAATTAAAGAAGAATGAAAGGCGTTTTCCAAAAACATTAATATCCAAACCTTTTTTCAGAGCGGCCTGCACATACGCTTTTCCATTACTTAATGTAAAAGCAATTTCCTGCACCGCAGTACTTCCTGCTTCCCGGATGTGATAACCGGAAATAGAAATCGTATTCCACCTTGGAAGTTCTTTACTACACCATTCAAA
>JBDSBN010000279.1:0-27290 GCA_039921585.1 Ginsengibacter sp.
TGAAAGTTCTGTAGCCACAACATCTTTTGTAAATAAGGCCGACTTTATTTTATTGTTCTGCCTCATATCTTTCATTAAAATTTGATTCTTTAGTAATCTTGAAATGGCTGAGCGGGTAGAAGATTTACTTTGAGGCTTAACCCATATACAATTATGTGGCTCTTCTAAATAATCAATTGCAGCTCTGGTTGGAGTGGTCACTATGGCTAACCCTGCTGCGAGTGAATTAAATACCACCATTGGAAAACCTTCTGGATAATATGTTGGAAAAATTAGCATATCGCTGTTAGAGGTGAAATATGCGGCTTCTTTTTCGTCTACCCATCCTGTCAGGATTATATGTTTACTAATTCCCGATTTATTAATTTTTTCTTTAACCCTATCAAATTCCTCTCCATCTCCTACAATTATCAGAATAGTCTTAGAGTCGTTTTTAATTTCCGCATAGGCTTCTACGACATCATGTATACCTTTTTCCTTAATCAACCTTCCTACATACAATAAAACTGTGTAATCATTGTCTATTTTTAGTTTCTTTTTAAAATCCGGATCTCGAACAAATTTGTTTATTCTAACAATGTTCTTGACCAAAAATATCCGATTACTTTGTAAAAGGCTTTTAGATTTAATCCATTTTAATTCTTCAGTAGACAAAAATAACCAGCCATGAATATTTTTTTTTAAATAAGGAAAAACAATTTTGGAATAAAAGATTCTTTTTGTACTTAAAACTTCAAGATCTGATCCGTGAGATTTAAGAATAATACGGACTCTTTTGTAGTACAAGGTTTTAATCAAAAAGATAGTAATGAAATCTCTTGTTCCTGCAATATATTCTACACGGGAATTCAGATAAATATACTGTGGTTTAAACCTGTATGTTTTTATAAGAAGTTTTATTGCATTTAATAAAACGACAAAAAGTCGTCCTATTGATGAATTGATATTTTTATTAGCACCATATTCAAATTGATCACAATGGTATCCCAAATCCTGCAAACCATGCATTTCATCTATGGCTAATTCAGTATGAGATTTAGTAATAATGCCAAATAATATTCTTATTTGATTTGCCATATTTTTTTTAAGTTATTCATAAGCTGAATAAAGTGAGCAGTTTAAACGTCTTCTGAAAAAACGGAGTAATTTACTCTAATTGTTTAATAACAACACATATATAATAATTATTATCGCATATCTCATTAATATTCTAATGATTGGGTTCACAAATTTCAAAATTAGACTTTTCTAAAATATCGTTCACAAATGCGGTGATATTGCGATTATATTTTACAGGAGTGTTTTTTTTGATATTTTGAAATTTTTCTTTCAATGATGAAAAGTCCTTTTTATGTTCAACTAAAATTGTATTTAAATCATTGAAGTGCGTATTTTTAAAGACATTTGGGTTATTGGTAATCACTTTTGTTCTGGCACTTTGAGCTTCAAAACACCGGATGGTAATACCGGATTGGTCAGGATGTGCAAAGTCAATTACGAAATTTGAAATGTTGAGAATTTCAATATATCTATTATATGATAGGGGTTTAAAATAAATATACTTCCAATACTTGATGTATAATACTGGGCTGGAAATAATGTTTTGCAGGAATGTTATTATATTTTGCTCATAAATATAGATAAAATTGTTTTCAATTGGGAATTGTGATAATACTCCGTCAATAAAGTGTAATCGCTTTGAATGGTTTCGTGCTATAGCACTTATTTCATATTGTACCTGTTTTTCTCCCTCAGATTCCGGGAGAGAGGAAAATAATTCTATAATATCTACCTTATTTGAAATTCCATCCTTATAATCAAATGTAAAAAATGCATCCAATTTTTTATACCAGTTTTTCGGAGCTGGATGATATTTAAAGGAATCAAACGTATATCCAATAACTTTGGGACATATTTTTTTTAGTTCTTTTATCAAGGGGTGGCTCATTCCTCTTCCTTTAATGATTATTACAATGTCATAGTTTTTTCCTAGGATGTAATCCTTATATAATTTTTGTTTGGTGGTGTATAAAAGTATAGGAATTTTAAGTTTTCCCATTATTTTTCCAATGGAGTTTGCCGGGTACTCATCGTTAGATAAAACAACCTCATACCCCATGCCACTCAATTCTTTTTTTAAATATTCAGAATAGGAATAAAATGATAAAGGAGCAATCAATAGACATCTTTTTCTGGTGGAAAAGTTCAACGAATCTTTCAATGTATTCATTATTTAAATAGCCCTTTAGTTTTCATTAAATGTAAAGAGTCTTCATAATGATCATTTTTAATTTCTTGTTGATTTACCCAATCACAAAATAGAGTCAATCCTTCTTTGAATGAAAATTTAGGAGAGAAATTCAATAATTTCTGTGTTAAAGAAAGGTCTGCATAATTATGGCGAATATCCCCTATTCGAAAATTACCTGTAATATTAATATCTGCTTCTGAATTATAGTATTCTTTCAATAGGCGAGCAACATTAATTACTTCTGTGGCCTCACCAGATCCTACATTTAATACTTTATAATTTCCCTCATCGTTCAAAAGCCCACTTATAGTTGCATCTACCACATCATCAATAAAAACAAAATCTCTGCTTTCTTTTCCATCTTCAAAAATATTGAGGTTGTGATTGTTCTTTAACTGAGTACTGAAAATGGATAGTATACCTGTATATGGATTTGAAAGCGATTGTCCGGGACCATATACATTTTGATATCTAAATGCAATTGAAGGAATATTTAGTGCTTTCCCGGATACAAGTATCATTTGCTCTTGAGTCTGCTTTGATATGCCATAAACAGATGTTGGTTTTGATAATGAGTGCTCGTCAGTTGGTTGTAATTCGATCACTCCTCCACATACCGGACATTTACATTCAAAATCTTTATTCACCAAGTGTTCTTCCTTCCTTGCATCCGGATACACATTTCCGTGCAATTCACATTTGTATTTTCCTTCCCCATAAATAGCTCTTGAAGATGCAATAATTAATTTGCGAATTGAGTGTGGTTCGTTTGAAAGAATATCCAGTAAGATTGCCGTTCCCAAAACATTTACCTCAGTATATTTTTCCACCTGATACATAGACTGTCCGGTACCAGTTTCTGCTGCCAAATGAATAACCATATCCTGGTCATCTAATGCTTTTACCCAATCATTTCTATTAGTTACACTTCCTTTAATAAAACGGACACCACTGGTAAGCAATGAATTGAATGTGAATGAATCTTTATAAGGATCCTTTCCATGAATCTGCGGAGACAATGAATCAAGCACCGTAACTTCAAAACCCATTGTACTTAGCTTGGATGAAATATTCGAACCTATAAAACCAGCACCGCCCGTGATTAAAACTTTTTTACTCATTCTGAAATTGTGTATGATAATTTTCAGCGCTTAAAGTAGCATGCTGAATGTGAATTAAACAGATAAATTTGATTCTTACTTTTAATTTAGATTGGCATCTGAGCTGATTTCTTTTTTTCTAAAGCATTTTTAATATTGCTTTTTAAGGTTTCTCCAACCTTTTGCCAGGTGAAATTTTTTAGGGCGAAATTATAGCCGTTTTCTCCCATCTGTTTTCTTTTTTCAGGATTATCCAGAAGGTGACAAATTGCTTTTATGTATTCTTCCACATCATTATTTATGAGATAACCATTGTAATCGTTAATTACAAGGTCAGGAAGACCGCCAATATTATTTGAAATGATGGGTAACTTGTGTTTCATTGCTTCGACGAACGATACTCCAAAAGGTTCCCGTAGAGTGGGCATGCAAAATATACTTGCCGAGTCATAATAATCACCAAGTTGTTCCAGCGGTATTTTTCCAATAAATGCACAGTTAGGCAAGGACAAATTTTTTGGCGAATTTCCGATGACGGTCAAAGACGCATCTGGATGTTTTTTTAATACCTGTTCAAATACTTCTATAAGTATAGGTCCTCCTTTTCTTTCCCAATCACCACCTACAAATAAAATGTTTTTCGAAGAATCATCCTTAATAGAATGCAGGTTAGGAATTTCAACATTACTTCCGGTGAAGGTCGTAATAATTTTTTTTGCAGGTATTTTATATTGGGAAATAAGGGAATGTCTAACTAAAGATCCAAATGTAAATATCATTGTTGCATCCTTGTAAATCTTTGTTTCTGCCCGCTTTATCCAGCTTTTTGATCTCATATATTCTTGAGGGTCAATGTCTGGATATAATAAGTTTGTTTGAGTTGTATGATCTGTATAAATGAAATTTGGAATATTTGGCAATTTGCCATTAAATAAAGATTGTGTTTGAAATGTAAATATGTAATTCTTACCGTAGCAAAGTTTTTGAATTTTTTTGGAGAGTAACAATGTTATGTAGGAGGTTGACAAAAACCATCCTTTATAGCTTCTCCATGGTTTTTTTTTGTTTAAAAATTGAATTCCATATTCTTTAATAAAATATAAAATGTTTATAAAAAAATGTATTGTGGATGTTTGGGTTTTTATTAAATGCTGCGCATCTAATTCTTCAATTTCGTATTCAGGAAACTCCGATTCTAAAATTTTGAGAACTGAACCATTCACATTTGAAAAGGATCCATATTTCAAAAAAAGAATTTTTTCGTCTCCGGGTATAGAGTGTTGTAATTGAGAATTTTCCAATTATTAATATTTTAAGCTATAAAAATTTAGAGTAAAAGCAGTGATAAAATTGGGACTAACTTATTTTGTTATGTTTAGAATGTTGTTAAGTATATTAATAAATGCCCGATAGGGTAGTAAAGATAATGGTTACGAAGAAAAAGTTAATTCTTTTCTATGAAATTTATTTATTTCCTGAAACGCCTTTTGTTCATAGATTTCTTTTAATTGATTAGTATATTTTTTTTCATCATGATTGGTTTTAATGCTATTAAGTGATGCTTCTGCTTTTTCTTTTATCTTCTGCTTGTTTTGAAAAACATCTTTGAGAATATTTCTTAGGCCATTTTCAATTATTTCCTGACAAATTTCAAATTCTTTTTTTGATTCATAAATTGGGTGTTTTAGTTTATTTGCAGGGAACTTAATAAGCCATCCCAACTCTTCATTATTTATCTCAGTTAATGCTCTGATATCTGTGGTTATAACCGGGCATCCACCTGCCTGACATTCAAGCACTGAAAAACCGTATGTATCCATCCATGTTGGCAATAATCCTATATGAGATTTTATGATAAGTTCCAATACTTTATCGTTCGATAATTCTTTATAATGTTTTATCCATTTAGGATTTTCTGAAATAATGTTATTTATGTTATCAATGTCTTTTTGATTGAAGAATAAAAAATTCTCTTTATCATTGATATCTGTGATTAAAATCAATTCAAACTTGTATTGCTCATCATTACTAAATTCCTTAAAAACTTTCAATATTTCACTTCCCCCTTTCCTCAAAAAATCTCTTCCTATAAAAATAAATCTTAAAGCTTCATCCTTTTCATAAGACAATCCTTTTTGGTCAATCGAATTGATCAACAGCTTTTGGGGTGGGTGCAGAACAGTTATTTTTGACTTTAGTATTGTTTCAAATTCGGGAAATGCTTTTAGCATCTCCAATTGCATATTCTTAGTACATTCTGATAGTGCAATTAATCCTATACAGTTGTCCTGGGAAAGGGCTTTTAGCACACCGATAGTATATTTATCCGATTTTATGTTTTTGTAGTCAGGGTTTTTACTTTCTATAAAATTTGACATAAGATGATTATGTGGGAGACAGGTTTCGATACTCACAACCCACGGAATATTTTTTGAATAATTAATCACATTAAAAAAATGAATGAGATCAATTTTCGGGAATAAATTATTTACAGATTTAAATTTTAAAAACAGTTTTATATACAATTCGCTGGGACTCATCTTTGTCAAACCGAGATAATATTTAAAAACCCAGTGGTGTAGATTTTTCCAAAAGAATACGTTTCGAAACCTAAGATCAACATATCTTACGTGCGGAATTTTGTTTAGGATAAGCCTTTGATGTGCATAATTTTTCGAATTTGTTCCTATTCGTTTTAAATTATTAGTCATATTCGTTTTTAAATTATTAGAAAGAAATCTGGAGAATAATTCTATTGTAAATTATCCTGAAAAATAAATTTTTATAAAGAGATTATGTAGATCTAAATGAATTCACGGTATAATGAAGAATATTTTTTAGTTACAATTTTTGAATCAAATCTTTCCCGCGCCATTTGAAATCCAGCATTTCCAAATCTTTCCCGTATATCCGGATTCTCTACTAATTGTTGGATAGAGGATTCCAATTGACTATAATTCCCTGAATGAATTAAATAGCCATTTACATTATTATCAATTACTTCATTTGTGCCACCTCCTGAAGTTGCTATAACGGGTTTGCGTAACGCCATATACTCAATTATAGAATTAGATATTCCTTCTCCATGAACCTGGGCATTAGTAAGTAGTACACCAACATCGAATAAATTTACTACAGATTCTACGTCAGTTCATCCACCAAGAAATATAATATTATCTTGGGAAGGCAAAGGCACAGTTTCTTTCATTTCTTCTAATTCAGTACCTTCTCCTACCAAAATGAAATGCATGTTTTTATATAAGGAATGCAAATTAATGGCTGCTTTGATTAATGTTTTATAGTCTTTTCTTGATTCAAATCTAGCTACCATTCCCACAATAAAATCTGGCTCTTTATTCCCGAAAATTTCTCTTTTAAGGTCTGCCTGATTTTTTAAATTCTGAAAACGATTAAAATCCATGCCGTTATGAATACATATAGAACGTGTTGTCGGAGCTCCATAAGCTTTCAATCCTGCATTGGAATTTCCTATGATTTTATCTGAAAAAGGGAAGGAGATTTTGGCTTGCAGCCAATATTTATTAGTGAAATTTCTTTTAACGGGGGTATCGATAACCATCCCGTTGAGCAACTTAATTTTTAATATTTTACATGTAGGTATAGCAATAACAGCACTTATAGAAGCCCAACAATGAATTATATCTGGTTTGTAATTTTTGCATATGGTATAGAATTTCCGAAAAACGGTTAAATCATATTTGGAATTTCGGATGAGGTAATGAATTTTAACTTTCAGGTCAAAGATTTCTTTGTAATAGATTTCTTTGCTCATTACTACAATTTCAAATTCAATTTGATCATCTTCTTTTAGCCCTTTTAATAATTCAGTGAATCTTCTTTCTTTTCCACCTGCCAAAAGATTATCTATAAAGAATATTATCTTAATCTGACCTGACTCGTGCTTATTCTTATTCATTAATGTTCGCAGATTTTATTTATTCTGTTTTAGCCATTCTTCATAAACAAGAAGAGACCAAATTTTTGATTGGAAATCTCTCTGCCCTTTTTGATGATTTACCACAACTTCTTTTATAAATTTTCTATCCAGATGATCTGATAATAGAGATCTGGAACTTAAAAGTGTATCGTGAACATACTCTTTTAGATTCCCGTTAATCCAAGATGAAAGTGGAACACCAAACCCTTTTTTTGGTTGATGCAAGATTTTTTCCGGTAAGTAGTTTTTCATTGCCTTCTTTAAAATATGCTTTTTTACATTCATTTTAAATTTCATTTTCAATGGAATCTTAAAACTTAATTCAGCAAATTTGTGATCCAAAAAGGGAACTCTAACTTCTAAAGAATTCATCATGCTAGCTCTGTCAACTTTAGTTAATATATTATCAACCATATAAGTTTGAATGTCCAAATATTGAAGATTGGTTATATAATCATAATCTATATTTTTATTTAGAATTTTCGTTTTGAAGTCTTCGGCATTTTTTTTACCTACCGGCAGTGAGTTTTTGTGTAAAAGTCTATTTCTCTCTTTTGGAGAAAAGGTGGTAATATGAGCATACGAATGCTTTTTATTTTGAGAAAGAAGGTAAAGTAATCCCTTTCCTTTTGTGCTGTCAGGTAATAGTTTGCGGATATTACCATATATCATCTTGTTAAAAAATGGATTATTGAAAATAATCGGAATAGAATTGATTTTATTAAATTTAGAATATCCTGTATACCCTACAAATAGTTCATCTCCACCATCTCCAGATAAAGCAACTTTAACGAACTGGCGAGCTAATTTTGATACATAATATGTGGGTATAGCTGATGCATCGGCGAAAGGTTCATCATATGCCTGCACTAATTTTGGCAATAAATTAATAGATTCTGGTTCAACTATTTCTTCATGATGATCGCACCCATATAATTTGGCAATTTCCCGTGCATTTTTCAATTCATTAAATTCATGTTCCTTAAAACCAATTGAAAATGTTTTTATTGGTTGGGTAGAATGTTTTGCCATCATAGCAACTACAGATCCTGAATCAATTCCACCACTCAGAAATGCTCCAATGGGTACATCTGAGATCATTGTTTTCCTGATTGTTTCAGAAAAACTTTCCTCTATTTTTTGAATCCAATAGCTTTCTGATTTGGTATAATCAGGAGTGAAATCAACATCCCAATATTTTTTAATTTCTACTTTTACATGATCTCTAAATGATAATACAAGGTAATGAGCAGGAGAAAGTTTTTTGATATTTTTATAAATGGATATATCGCTTATAATATACCCATATGCGAAATATGAATCTAATGCCTCTGGTGAAATTGTTTTATCAACGTCCTTATCCTGTATGATGGCTTTAATTTCAGATCCGAAAGTAAATTTTTCGTTATCCTGGTAATAATAAAAGGGTTTTATTCCAAAGCGATCGCGTGCACAAAAGAGTTGTTGTTTATTTGAGTCCCAAATAGCGAAAGCAAACATCCCCTCAAGATAGGATAGACATTCATGCCCATACTCCAGGTATAATTTTAAGATAACTTCCGTATCACTGTTTGATTTAAAAGTGTAGCCTTTTTGTTGTAACCTTATTTTCAATTCCGGAAAATTATATATTTCTCCATTGAATACAATGTGAACACTTTTATCATTATTGGCAAATGGTTGATGACCTGTAGATACATCAATAATACTGAGTCTTCTAAATGCTAATCCAACATTGTTTTGGTAATATATTCCTTCATCGTCTGGGCCTCTATGAATAAGGGCATCTCCCATTTTTTTCAAAAGAGATGGGTCAACTTTTCTTTCCTTATTCTTATATACTATCCCTGCTAAGCCACACATTATTTGAGTTGTTTTATTTGTTCATATAATATTACAAACAAAGGTTTAAATATATTCATGTTAAGTGTTTAATTTATTTTGTTGTAACCATTCATTGAGAAATAATAAGGACCAGATTCTACCTGTATGATCATTGTTTTTACTATTATTTTTTAAAATTTTCTCCTTAATATATTTTGGATCTAAAATGTCATATAGTAAGCAGTTTGGTGAATTAAATGTATCTGAAATATATTCTTTTAAATCGTCCTTAAACCAAATTGAGATGGGAGTGGAAAATCCTTTTTTTGGTTGACTTAAAATACTTTCAGATAGAAAAGGTGCCATTGATTTTTTAAGAATATATTTCTGTTCCAGGCCTTTTAATTTAAATTCACTTGGGATTTTAAAAGAAAGCTCAGCAAATTTATGATCCAGGAAAGGAACTCTTACTTCCAAAGAATTCAACATGCTTGCCCGATCAACTTTGGTTAGCACATCATCCACCATATAAGTTTGAAGGTCGAGGTATTGCATATTTGTAACATAATCATTCGAGCTGCTATTTTTTAAAATATTCTCTTTATAAATTTCAGAGGCAATGGAGTAATCTACTGCAGGTGAATTCGATTGAAAAAGTTTTTTTCTTTCTTCCTTTGGCCAGGACATATATGCAAATTGATACCTTTTGTCCTTTGATAAATATCGGGTCAATCCTTTTCCTTTAAGATTTGATGGAAAAAGGGAATGAACATTACCCCAAACAGACTTTTGTAGAAAGTTAGAACTGCTACTTAATGGATTGTTATGTATTTTTTTAAAAACGGAATAACTATTATAGCCGGCAAACAACTCATCTCCTCCATCTCCTGATAGCGCAACTTTTACGTGTTGTTTAGCCAGTTTTGATACATAGTAAGTAGGTATGGCTGAGGAATCTGCAAAGGGTTCGTCATAGGCACTCACTAATTTTGGCAATAAACCTATGGACTCAGGTTCGACAATTAATTCATGATGATCGCATCCATATTTTTTTGCCATTTCACGCGCATATGGCAGCTCACTGTATTTCTTTTCATTAAATCCGATGGAAAAAGTTTTGATCGGATGGGATGTATGTCTGGACATCATTGCCACTACAGCACTTGAGTCTATTCCACCACTTAAGAAAGCTCCTAAAGGAACGTCTGAAATCATGTGAATTTTTATTGATTCAGAAAAGCTTTCTTCAATTTGTTCTGCCCAATATTTTTCATTTTTTGAAAAATCCGGGTTGAAATCTATATACCAATATCGTTTGATTTCAATATGAACATCATCCCTAAATGAAATTAATAAATAATGAGCAGGTTGAAGTTTCTTTATATTTTTATAAATTGATAAATCGCTAGTGATATAACCAAAAGCGAAATATGAATCCAATGCCTCATAGGATAGAGACTTTTCTACATTATCCGACTTTAATATGGATTTAATTTCTGATCCAAAAACAAATTTTTCATTATCAAGAGAATAGTAAAATGGTTTTATTCCAAATCTATCTCGCGCACAAAACATTTGTTGTTTAGTAGCATTCCAGATTGTAAAAGCAAACATCCCCCGGAGATATTGAAGGCAATTTTCTCCATAATGTTCATATAGGTGTAAAATAACTTCTGTGTCTGTTGATGTTCTAAATAAATACCCTTTTTGTATCAAGTTCTTTTTAAGCTCCTGATAATTATATATTTCCCCATTGAAAACTATGTGAATTGTATTGTTTTGATTTGACATCGGTTGATGACCTGTTTCCAGGTCAATGATACTTAACCGGCGAAATCCTAAACCAATATTTCCCTTAATATAGTATCCTTCGTCATCAGGGCCCCGATGATAAATTGATTTACTCATATTATTTAATACTTCGGGATTAATATTTCTTTCTTTATTAAAGTATGCTATTCCGGTTATTCCGCACATCTTATTTGTTTTTCGGGTTGGTCAGTAGTAGTATGAACCTTTCTCCAGCGGTAGAAAAGTCGTGAAACTCTCTTACGTATGAAACCATTTTTTCTTTATTAATTGGGTAAGTATGAAATTCTTCAATACTTTTTTTCATTTTATTTAAATCGCCATCACAATAAATACCCAAATTGTATTTGTTAAATATATTGCCAGGGTTAACATGTAAGGAGATGACTGGTACACCAGTAGCCCATGCTTCCAGAAAAATATTTGGAAAGCCTTCAAAATTTGAAGTGTTTATCAGTGCTAGCGAATTAGCAATTTCCATAATAGTTTCTTTATGATTTCGTCTGCCAGTTAGTGTTACATTTTCTCTTCCCCTTAGAGTTTCATATATTTTCTCTGATTTTAAATTGATAGGTTGCCCTATAATTTTAATCAGGATACTATGATTGATGACTGTCAATAATTTTTTAAGATTTTTAATTCCTTTTAATACACTAAGTGTCCCTGGGTGGACAAAATAATTTTCCGTTTTACCAGAATGAGCCGGCACGTTACTAAAGTCAAATATGTTGGGGAATATTAAAACTTGGCCTTTAACGTTTTCTAAATAATTCTCTTGATCTGAATGCTGAAGTAATACATAGTCTGCATTTTTGATAAGGAATTTATAAGCGAATTCATTTGGGATATAAATTGTTAGAAATTTAAAAATATTAAAATTGCTTCTGTACTTGTATCTAAAGTTTTTTAGAAATTTAGGTGCGTCGAGATCGTGTGCAAAGGCAATGATAAATTTTTTATTGATTTTTCGGGCTGACCAATAAGGAATCAGATGCATATACGTTTTCATCCGTACATAGTAATAATCTGCATTCTGTTCAATAAATAATTTTTTTAATTGAGGTATTCGATGCATAAACAATCGAACGCCGTTAATTCCTTTATTCCAGTCTGGAACATGCACAAATTTCACCCCTTCTTCTGTAAGAAATGACTTTTCAGCAGAAGGGTCAATGATAACAACTTCATGATTTTTTAGAGCTAAAGCTCTTGCAAGTAAAGCTATTTGCAGTTCCGCTCCACCAATTGTTTTCCCGTTAAATGAACCGGCGATATGGCCGAAAAAACAAAATTTCATAAAGAATTCAAATTCATAAAATGAATAGGATATTCGGATGATTTAATCATTTGGTATGGCAGTGTTTGATATAAATTGATATCGTTTAAGTAATCGAAAACCCTTGTATTTGTTCTTAATTTGATTTTTGTAATAGTTTATTGATTTACTTTATTAGATTCGGTTACCTGATCAGCGATCCATTCATAAGTTTTTGAAATACCATCTACCAATAATTGAGAAGGAGCCCAGTTTAATTTTTCTTTAATTAATGCATTATCTGAATTTCTGCCTCTAACTCCGGTTGGACCTGGGATGTTTTTTATTGTTATGTTCTTTTTTGCAACTTTGGCAACCATTTTTACAAGCTCATTAATTGCGATCATTTCTTCCGATCCTATATTTACTGGTCCTGCAAAATCGCTATTCATCAATCTACTGATTGCTTCTAAACATTCATCAATATATAAAAACGAACGTGTTTGTTTTCCATCTCCCCAAATTTCTATTTCACCTCCTTCTTTTGCTTCGGCTATTTTTCGGCATATTGCTGCGGGTGCTTTTTCTTTTCCGCCTGTCCAGGTTCCCTGAGGTCCATAAATGTTATGAAATCTACCTATGCGTACATCAAGTTGATAATTTCTTTGGTAGGCAAGATATAAACGTTCGCTGAATAGTTTTTCCCATCCATATTCACTATCTGGCGCAGCCGGATAAGCGGATTCCTCTGAGCATTTAGGGTTATCGGGATCTAATTGATTATATTCAGGATACATGCAGGCAGAGGAAGAATAAAATATTTTTTTTACTTTATGATTCTTGCTAGCCTCAGCCATATTTAAATTAATTGTAGCTGAATTATGCATCACAACTGCATCATGATCACCAGTAAAAATATATCCTGCTCCACCCATATCCGCGGCTAATTGGTATACTTCATCAATCTCCCTGTCAAATAAATTGTCACATACCACTGGGTCTCTTAAATCACCAATCAGGAAATCATCAGCATGATTATTGCCATATTCATTTTTGTGTAAATCAATTCCACGGACCCAATACCCTTCTTTTTTTAGTTTGTTTACTAAGTGGCCGCCGATAAAACCCCCAGCTCCGCATACAATTGCATTTTTAATGTTGTTCATTTTCTTTTTGTTTTATTTTGATAAAATAATTTTTTGCTCAATTTATGATGAAGGTTAATAATTAGTAATTAATTAATCGGTCAATACAGAATTTAGGAAATCATCAATTTCTTGAGCTTTATATCGATAATCGAAAAGTTTTATTGCTACATTTTTCCCTTTCAATCCAATTTCCTTTACTTCTTGTGGGTTAGAGATAGCATATTCCATTTTTTCCGCGAATAAATAAATGTCATAAGCCTCTGCTAACAACATGTTTTCTCCATCTGTAAAATAGTTTTTTACTTCTCCATAATTTGTGGAAATCACAGGATTTCCTGAAGCAAGGTACTCCCCGGTTTTATGAGGAAATCTCGCAATATCCTGAAATGTAGGGCGTAATGGAATTAGTAAAGCCAAAGCGTTGTAATAGTATGTAAATAATTCTTTTTGAGATAATTTAGAATATATATTTATTTTTTTTGAGGGATCTTTCATTAAAGCGTATTCCTTTATGCTGTTTAGATCTTCCTGATCACCATTAATAACCAGATATAATTTTACGGAGTTGCTTTTAAGGAGAGAATACGAATCAATTATAAAATAAATAATTTCTTTATAAGCAGCATGTCCGCAAAACAGAAAATACTTTTCAATGTTTAAAGTTTCTATTCCTTTATAATTATCAAAATCTGTTAAGCCAGGAATCTTTAGGTAATTTTTATATGGTGAAACTCTTTTAGTTTGTTCAATCAAAAACTCACTTATTGGAAAAACAGCATCAGAAATGGAGGGAGCAAGCCGATCGAACAATGTATCATTTATTTTTTTTGAAATTTGAAATTTACCTTTTTCCATAGCTGAATAATATTCAACATAGTTTAATATAGTTTTGAACTTAAAAAGCTTTGATAAAATGGAATAATAAACAATTGAATAGAAATTTCTTGTAGAAAGAATAGCGTAGTCTAATTCTTTTCTTTTTTTATAATTTCTTAATAATAAGATTTCATTAATCCTTCCTTTAACATGATTAATTCTTCTTCTGAGAAAGTTTTTATTTCTAAAAACACTTCCTGAAGCATATATATAATTTATATTTTCGTATACGCCACTTCGATTAAGATTTGGTCGCTCTGACGAATTATGATATCCATTTCTACAGATCACGGTAACTTTATTATTAGAAATGATCAGGCTTTTTGAAATTAAAATTATTTTTTGAACCTCGGCAAATCCATAAGGGAACTCTCCATATCCTAGAAATACGATTGATTTTTTATTTTTCAAAATTGACTAGTATTTATTTCTGAAATTCTATTTTTATAAATGAAATATTTGAAAGGTGCGAATAATTTTAGGACCTAAAATGCCGCTTTATTAATTCTCTGTTTGTATTTAAGATTGATATCAAAAGATCAATTTTTTTGCAACCATATACTTCCAGTATCCTTTTCACCTTTCAAACAGAAAGGCATATTAATTTCAAACCAATCTCTGTAAACTTGTTGTAAATATGAGTTGAAATTTATGATTTTGAATTCGGAATTGTATGATAAAAATGCTCGTAGCAAATACGTTTCATTCCAAAACCATTTTTTATCTTGTATCCAATGTTTAGGCACTTCAAAAGGATAGTAAATATCATGGAAATGGATTAAAACTCCGGGTTTTAAGATTGGTAATATTTCAAAAAAAATATAGTTTAAATCACTTCCTACTTTCGAAACGTGGGAAGAGTCAATAAACAAAATATCATTTTCACCTAAGCAGCTAAAAAAGGCAGGATCAATCTCCTGAATGAATGATTCTAAAATTTCACAGTTTTTATGGTCATCATTTCGTAACAAGTTTTTTAATCTTTCGGGATAAGGTTCAATAAAACTCATAAAAGTTTCGCCTTCAAGAAATTGTTCATTTATATCCAGCATTACAGCAGAAGAATAACCTGACCCTACTTCAATAATTCGCTTAGGTTTAAAATGCCTTAACATGCAGCAAAGCATGATTACATCAGAATACCGATACCAGGCGTCTTTTACTTTATATCTTGTATTAGAATGTTCTTCATTTTTGAAATCATATGGTATTTCATTATAGAATGGAATAAATAATTTTAATAATGAAAGTTGTTTTTCATTGTATAAATTGATACCATTTAATTCAATTTGTTTTTTATTAAAAATAGTATCTTCTCTTTTTTTTATTTCAATCAAATCTGGTATTGGACTGTAATAATGACCGGGCTCATAACCACAGTCGTTTAACAGTTTTAGTTGCTTATTTATATAAGGTATGTTTGAAATGATTTGATCCAGAATTTGAAATCTTTTCATTTATAAGCTATTTATGTTATTAATAAAAAAACACTTAGTTTATTGTAAGTAAATACATTTTTTAATACTTTTAATTCAATTTAAATAAAATTATATAAGAATACAGGCCCGGAAATTATGATGTAATATTAATTAAAAATTATTTTAATAATTTTGATCTTTTCCAATGCCAATTGAATCTACTTTGTACTTTTTTGTTTTAGTAGTAACGGAAGAGTAAATCTCAATAAGGCCGTCAATTATTTTGTGTGGATTATGTCTTTCAACAGCTCTGGATCTGCCTTTTAATCCAAGATCGGCGGCATAATTTGTATCATTCTTTAATTCTATAATAGCTCCAACCATTGCATAAGGATCTCCATCCTGAACTAACAATCCCTCTGTTTTATTTTCTATAATACTTGGAGTACCACCCGAAAAAGTGGTGATTATTGGCATACCAAGCATCATAGCTTCACACACACTATTAGGACTATTGTCTATGTGTGAAGGATGAACAAATAAGTCAGAATCTAACATTTCTCTAATTAAGTCAGTTTCGTTCAAACTTCCTAATAATTCGATATCATGCTCTCTAAAAGTTGATTTGTATTTTTTTTCAAGAATATGGGCGATCTCATCAGTTTCATCTGTTCCAACGATTTTCCATATAACTTTTTCCTGAGGATGATATTTATTTAAGAGTTGCATACTTTCATAAACGGTTTCAAGCCCTTTGTATATATTATTTCTAATGGTACTTATAATTACATACTTTTTTCTTTTAAGATGAGGTGCCCATTTTTTAGAATAAAACTCAGATCTTAGAACTTCCTCACAATGAAAATAAGATGAATGAGGCGCCAGAATTGAAGTTATTCTCCGGTCCCAATCGGTTCTTCCCATAAAATATTTACAACCATTGAAAATTAACTCTTCCCTCTCAGCGGCTTTTTTAAGTGTAAGATAATCGTGGATAATTCCAAAGCCTTTTAAAAAACTCCATTTATTTGAGTACTTGAGAATATCCCATTTGGAAATCCCACTATACCACTTTTTTTTGCTTACATTCAGATTACCTTGAATATGGATAATACATGGAATATGCGTTTCAGACGCTATTAAACCATATACTTCTTCTGTTCCAAAAATGTGAATAACATCTGGCTGGAAATCGTCAATTATATCTAAATACGGCTGTAAATCTTTTTTTCCCTGAATTTTTTTTGCCCACCGTTGAGTTATTTTAGTTATCCTATTTAGGGGATCAATTTTAGATACAGGAAAATATTTTGTTTGATTAATTGTAAATGAGGTTTTCCTGGAATTAAACAGATTGAAAGCGATACCTAATTCTATATCTTTTAATTTTGTTAACTCACCTTCTAAGGCTCCAATCCAACTAGAACCGACTTTTTCATTGTCCAGGAAATCTGAACTTAATGATGGTGAATTTGTAAACCACAGTACTCTCATTTTTTAGTCATTTTGCGAATAATTTTACGAATTCTGTTAGGAATGTTTTTAATTCTGGATAGCTTGGGTAATTTGTAAAATGGATATTCTAATTTTAATAAAGTGGTTTTAAAATTATATTTCTTAGACAACAGTAATTTTTCAATGTCATCAGTTTTTCGTAGTTCAATATCAATTTTACCCGAATTTATATCCTGCATCATATTGATTACTTGTTGAGGTTGAGCACCATTATATCGTTCCAACCAACTTGTATATCTATAAACATTATGAACTTTAAACGGGTTTTCTATTTGGAAATAATTTTTTTCAGCCCATTCTACCATGCCTGAAAAGACATCGGGTTTTTCCTCTTTATATAACGTGACTTTTTGTTGAACCTGCCTGGGAAACAATAAGCAGTAATGGTACATGTAAATGTTCTTTTTCTGCATTTTTTCACCAGGTATCCAATTGATTTCATGTAGATTGATTCCATTCTCATTTAATATTGTAGGTGGCTCATGAGTTAAATATTGGTACCCTTTTCCCCACTTAAATATTCTATTCCAACCGCCTTTATTATTCATTAGATAATAGCTTTCTGAAATGTAATTAATTCCACCCCAAAAACTTTTCTGTTTGAATGAAATGGCTGTTATAGTCGGATCATTTTTAAGCATTTCAATAATAGTCACCATGTCCTCTCTTTTGTAGAATTCATCGATATCTATCTGCCATAAATAGTCACCGGTAGCTAATTCTGCATATGCGCGCGACTGGGGAGTTCGGTCTCTTCCTAACTCGTCTTTCTTGGGCCAAAAAGAATTTCGAGTTACAATTGTGAGCTTATTTTCAGGGTCTTCTTCGGCTTTGAATTTATATAAAGTTTCTAAAGTTCCATCAATTGAATGCCCATCAGGTGTACAAACAGACTTTGTATCTTCATGGCCGCCTTCCACCACAATAATTTCATGAGCAAAAGAGTAAATGGAACGAAGGCAATATCTTACAAAAGGTTCACCATTAAGTACAATGATACCAAACGTAATTTTTGGCATATTCTTGATTTCATTCATTTAAATTAGTATTGGTTTTACTCCAGTAGGTTGGTTTTGCAATAGGTATTTATTTTCGAACCTAATAAATGCCAAAAATGTTTCTGGCTCTTTTTACCCAATGGTTATATAACTCTTGAGGTTTATAATCTAAGCGGCAAAATCCTCCAAATCGGGAGATTTCTGTGGTGTTAGTAATATATCTGTTTAAGCAAGTAAAGTTGCCATGGTCTAAAGGGAGGATATTCGTTTTTCCTGCTATATTAAATCCAAATTTGAAATTTTCTTCTTTGCTGGCTTGTATGACTACCTCATTATAATTTCCATTTGGATAGGCTATTGTTGTTGGTATTACTCCAGTTAAATTCTGCAGAATACTATTGCATGCTTTGAGTTCGGCTTTAATTTCCTCCAGATTATAATTCGTTAATATAGCGTGACTGTGTGTGTGATTTCCGAAAGAAACCAACGGGTTATTACTTAAATGTTTTATTTCGTCTGGAGTAAATGGTCTGTCTATATCAGACCATGGAGTCGTTGATTCTTTGCCAAAGTTCTCTAAAATGTACAAATCAATGGATTCTTGTTTAAGGGTCTTTAAATTATTTTGTTCATTTCTGATTTCATCAATAGTCCTCCCTTCCTTGATTCGATACTTGTAGATAATATCCCACCAATATGATATATTTTCCAGAACGTTTTTTGTAGAGATAAAGAACACTCCTGGAATTTTATATTTGTTCAATATTTCAATAGCTAAAATATTATTGTAATATCCATCGTCAAATGTGATAATAGCGCATGGGTGATTCTTATTCCTTTCACTAGACAATTCTTCGGGAAGAATGAATTTATATTTATTCTTTAAGAAGTATTCAATAAAACGTACGAATTGATCAAGAGTCATATTGGTTTGTGGATCAATGTGATTTAGTTTCATTTCTTCTTCGGACTTAAAGAGTCCATGAAAAGTAAAGACTAATAATCGATTACTTTCATTTTTCATTTTTAAAATGAAAGGATTTAAAGAATATCCTAATTTCTCTATTAAATTCGGACCCACCTTTTTAAAAGCATTTCTCATTATGTCAAATCAGATTCAGCCCTGGAACTGTTTATCAATTTATAGTAATAGATGTGTTTCATTTTAAATTTAATAGTTATTCTTTTGTTTGTTAAAAAGGAATATTATTTAGCGTAGAGCTGAGATTTATTTTTATTATAGTATCCTAGTAGTGTTGATGTAATTGCAAAATACCATAATCCTATAGTTAGTCCATGTCCTGATAAAAATGTCCATGATACAAAGCCTTCCAAAATTTGCGATATAAGATAAAGAAAAAAGACAAGCGCTAAATTTGATACAATATCATTTGCTTTAAAGAAAATTTTCAAAGTCGTGAATATTGAAATAATATACAATAAAATAAAGATTAACAACCCTACATAACCCCAACGGATGATTATTCCTGCCCAAACCATATCAGAGGTAACTCCCTTCATTTCTGGAACAAGACTAGACTGATTATTGGTAATTGGGCCAACACCTAATATTTTTTTATAAGGATCTATTTTAGAAAATAGTTGCTGAGTATAAATAAAACGAATTTCTAACGTATTGACATCTTTTTGGCTGTAAGCAGAGCTTGATAAATCAGAGAATCTGGCCATTAAATATTGTGTATTTGCAGGTAATGCTTTTGATAAAATAAAAAGTCCTGCTACCCCAGCTATAGCAATCAATATAATATTCCTAAAAACTAATGTCAGGTTACCAAGTTTTAGGCCATATAATAAAAAATACAGAAATGTTATTATTCCGGCTATAAGTAAAGTGGAAATAGAATAAGTTATTATTACAGCCAGAATATTAATTAAAAGTAACCCGGTTTTCAAAATCACATATTTATTCCTGAATACCAAAAGGTATATAATTGAAAATGGGAGAAACTGTGGCATGAACCAAAATGTTCGGGTAATTTCCTGACCATTGACAGTTTCTATTAAATATTCTTCGGAAATATATACATTCAAATGCAGGCCTTGATGTAAAATATATAAACATGCAGCAATGCTATTTACAAGAACGATACTAAAAAGGAAGTCAGATACATCCTCCCAACTATTAGCTGCAATCCAATCTTTAATTATAAAATAACCCAAGAATAAGGAAAGCCAAATGATAAATTGATCAAGTAATTCCTTTGTGTTAGGATAATATTCTTTGAAAGCTATAGATAAACCAATTAATGAGATAAGAATCAGAGAAATTATTAATAGGTCTATCGTGCTCAGAGTCTTTTTACCAGCTATTACAGATTTTTTTACCGGATAAATTAGTTTTGAAACAATCCATAAGATACAGAGCCATAAAAAAGTCAAGTGGTAGAAAATGCTTCCAGGAAGTTGAAATGGTTTTGCATTTTCAAAAAATATAGATTGACTCATGAACATCAGAAAAGGGATGCCCAAAAGAAATAAGGGTTTTTTATTAGCTCTTACTAAAAAGTAAATGACTAAAAAATACGGTAATGTTTTTCTGATTAGTTCAAACATTCAATTATGGAATAGTCATTAAAAGTTTTGAATCTGTAAATGAGTTTATATAGGCATTTTTCAATTGCTTTGTAGACTGTAATTCCATATATGCTTTTATACTTTCCTCAAAAGTGGATGGATCTGTTTCTTTAAAAATTTTAAATTGAGATTTTAAGGTTGAAATGTTTGAGGCATCGTATATATATCCAAGATTGTATTTAAGAATTCTGTAACCAATAATAGCAGTGTCAGGAGCTAAAATTGGGATACCATATTCTAATGCTTGTAGCATAACACCACTTGATCCTAAAAAATCTTTATATGGGAGCACAATATGAGAAACAGATTTGAAAAAATGTTCAATTGTAGTAGGGTCTTCTATGAATTCATTTGTATGAAAATATCGGCCTTCTTTTTCTAGATGAGAAATAATTTCTTCTGTGTTAATCGAATACTGGATAGTACTGTCCTGTAATCCACAATGAATAAAGCAACTATCTGTTTCTTCAGCTAACTGAAGTAATGTATCGTAACCCCTTCTCTCCTGGGCTGTACCAAAATAAAGGATGTTGAATCTTCCTCTATTTTTATCCAAAAAAGAATTTAATTTTTTAATCCAAATTCTTTGCCCGGAGTTTTCATCCTGTTTTACAATTTTATCTGCAAATTGTTGAAACACATCTGGAAGCCACCTAAAAAGTTTATTATTATTTACCAGGTTTTCATCCAATGTAAGAGCTGTGTCAAGAAGTGAAAATCTTTTAAGAAAAAACTTGTAAAATAATGCTTCATCTGTATTCCATCTGGATGGAAAATGTTTTATAAGCCTTAACTTATCTAAGAATGAACTTTTTTTATAGTAAAAGAAAGGACGCATAAAAGTTGCGATAACCTTTCCTTTTAATTTGTTCTTTTTATTAAAAATTTGTGATACAAATAATGGTATATGATGATCAGCTTCTGCAAAAATTGTCAAATCGGTATTGCAATCACTTTGTAAAGCTAAAAATTCAGCAGGAGAAATATTCAGACCACCGTGCAAATAATGATCTGTATTTATTATGGTAATCTCAGGTCTCTCCTTTAATTTATCTATATAAAAGGTGTTTGTTATTTTTTTTTGCAAATTTCCTGCAATAAAAATATTAAATCCTAATTCTTGTAATATATGAGTCATAACAAAAACATGAACTTGTCTGTGACCATCTAATTCGGGGGAATAAATAAGAGCATTAGGCATGTTGTATAAGTCAATATTATTTATAAGCTTTTAATAAAACTTAGGTTTGGAGTTATGATTTCAAGTCTTTCATATATGAAAGACATTTGGTGGCAGAAGATTGCCAATTCAGTCTGTCTTGATACTCTCGGAAAGCTTTTAAAGAATATTTTTGATATTTATCAAAGTTTTTAAAAATGTCGGAAATATATGAAACAGCTGAAGAGACATCCATATTTTCACCAAACATTCGTCCGTTAATGTCATTTTTGATTATGGAACTAATTCCTCCTGTATTGGTCGTAATTACGGGAAGTCCAAATGAATTTGCTTCTGAAAATACAATTGGTGTACATTCTGCTAGGGTAGGGAGAATAAAAAAATGACTTTGGTTATACAATTTATTCATCAGGTTTTCTCCTTCTTTCTCTGATTTTTTAATAAATCCTTTTACTTTAATAAATTCAGGAAGTTGTAAATTATCCGGTGGGGTACAGCCTACAATGTAGAGTTCTGAATTAATATTATTTTTATTCAATTCTTCAGCTACCCGAACAGCAGCATCTGCGCCCTTCCTTTCCCATTCTTGTCCGACAAATAATAGTTTGCAAATATTTTTAGACTTTTCTTTATTATTATTGAGGATATCACTTTCAGTTCTTTTGCATTCTATATTTGCGCCATATGATATAACTTTTACTTTTTCCGGATTAGCCCCATAGTCATTAATGGCAGATTCTGCAGCCCAAGTTGAAGAATAAATAGCTAAACTTGCTTTTTCAATAGATTGTTTTTCGTAACGGTTGCTGTTTTTAATTGTGCGCTTATTTAAACCAACAAAATCTAAATAGTAATCTTTCATTACGGCAAATGTGGCGTCAGTCCAAAAGACAATTGGCTTATCTGTTTTGAGATATGCAATAGGAATTGTTCCTGGGCTAAAGACAATTCCACCTTTTTTATTCTTTAGTTTTTTCTCGACTTGTTTTGCAATAAATCTCAAATTTGCAGGCTCATAGAAGCCTTCATATTTTTCATGGTTCTTTTTAAAAATTTTATTATAAAAAAGGTATAATAATCTAAATTTTAAATTTTTATGAGAAAGCGATTGGAGGTTATCAATATACTCTATTTCAACACCTTGTTCCATTAGGGATTTGGCTATGTAATAATAAGTTCCGGACCAATTACCAATATTTTGAGCATCAGAGATGGTGACAAAAAATACCTTCATTTATTTATTGTTGTAACAAATTTATAATCCCCTCATTATGGGTAGTGTTGATATTATCCCATTCTTCCAAAATGGAAAAGATTAAGATTTCATTTCCGTAAATCCATTCTGTACCTCTTCTCTGTATTCCATTATCATGGCCGAAGACCGATAAAGAATAATCTCCCGGACGTAAAAAGTACTTCGGAATATTAAATTCAGTTACAAACTTTCCTTTCTTAATTGGTATGGGTTCATCTTTATCATGAAAAGAAAAAAGTTTGATTCCATCTTTTAAAATGGTTATTCCATTTCTGAAATAATCGAGATCAGCTTTGCAGTTCCCATTTATGGTAATTTTGATCTCTGTAGATGGCGAAATAAATATATCATTACTACTTATATCATTGACGGATATTTCTAAATATTCTATGGCGTCCAGAAGTGTTCCGGATATAGAATCCTGGTCAATTTTTCCATTTACGGTACCAGCTTTCATATACTTTCGCACGATATCAGCAGTTTGTCCAATATCTGTTATCATTCCACTTTTTAAAAGAAGGGCCCGATTACATAATTGATTAATAGTACCCATATTGTGGCTTACGAAAAGCACAGTTCTACCCTCAGAATTTGAAACGTCCTCCATTTTTCCTAAGCATTTACGTTGGAATTGCATGTCGCCAACCGATAAAACTTCATCAACAACTAATATTTCTGATTCCAGATGGGCAGCTACAGCAAATGCCAATCTTACATACATTCCGCTGGAATAGCGTTTAACGGGAGTGTCTAAAAATTTTTCAACCTCAGAGAAAGCGACGATTTCATCAAATTTTCGTCTGATTTCTGACCGATGCATTCCAAGAACTGCTCCATTCAGAAAGATGTTTTCCCTGCCTGTAAGTTCCGGATGAAATCCTGTTCCTACCTCAAGCAGACTGGCGATCCGGCCTTTCGTAGATATTTTACAACTTGTAGGCTCAGTAATTCTACTTAATAATTTAAGTAAGGTAGATTTACCTGCTCCATTCCTGCCTACTACGCCTAAACGATCTCCTTGATTTACCTCGAAACTGACATCTCGAACTGCCCAAAACTCCTCTTTGGATGAGCCGCTTTTTGATGAGCCGTTTAAATGTCCTTTATTCGTTTTTTGAAAAATACCTTTGAAAGAATTGGTTATAGTTTCTCCTAACGAAGTATAACCTTCCCCCTGATGCTTTATTATATAACTCTTACTTAGATTTTCTACTTGTATTGCAATGGGCATATTGTTAGTTAAATTACGTCGGCAAAAGTTTTTTCCATTTTCCTGAAATAGAAAATACTATAAAAGACAATTAAAAGAATCATTGCTAATGAAAGCAACATACCTGGCCAATAGATCTGATGTTCTCCACCGAGTATGCACCAGCGAAAGCCATCGATAATTCCGACCATAGGATTTAAAGAATATAATAATCTCCATTTTTCAGGAACTACACTGCTACTAAATCCAACTGGGGAAATGTATAATCCAAATTGTACTACAAAGGGTACTATGTATTTAAAATCCCGATATCTTACATTTAGTGCTGCTACATATAATCCGGCACTAAGACTAATTACGAAGGCCATGAATAAAAATAGTGGTAGAAATAGGATGTTCCAGCCAGGAACAAAACTATACCAGATCATTAAAATGACAAGAATAGCAAAGGATATTATGAAATCTACCATATTAACTATAACGGTACTTGCAGGGATAATTAATCGGGGGAAATATATCTTTGTAAGCATATTTGAATTCCCAATAAGTGAATTACTTGCATCAGCAAAGGAAGTGGAGAAAAATTGCCAGGGCAACATGGCAGCGTAAACCAAAATAGGATAGGGAACTCCCTCTGAGGGGAATTTAGCCAGATTTCCAAAAATGACTGTAAATACAATCATGGTAAGAACCGGCCGTATGATACTCCAGGATAGTCCAATGACAGTTTGTTTGTATCTGACAAGTATGTCCCGCCAGGCCATAAAAAAGAATAACTCGCGGAAGCGCCATATATCATTCCAATAGTTTTTTTCGGATCTTCCGGGTTCTATTACCAGATCAAATTCAGTTGTTTTTGTCATTTATAAGAACTTGTTATTGGTTGTGTTTTTGAAAAAAAAATCATTGTATGTTTATCTCAATCCCTAATGGGCTTAGAGGAAATATTTTCTTTCAAGACTGTTTTTATATGTTTCCAAATCACTTGCGACCATTTCTTTAACCAATTGAGGTAATTTAATTTTGGGTTCCCATCCTAAAATAGTTTTTGCCTTTGTTGAGTCACCAATCAATAATTCCACTTCAGTCGGTCGGAAATAACTTGGGTCTATTCCAACAACTTGTTTTCCTACTTCTAGTTGATATAAAGGATTATTGCAAGATTTTATGAAACCTTTTTCATTAATTCCTACTCCTTCAAATTCTAATTCGATTCCTGCTTCTTTAAATGCCATTAATATAAAATCTCTTACAGAGGTAGTTACGCCTGTTGCAATTACAAAATCTTCTGGTATCTCTTGTTGCATAATCATCCACATGGCTTCTACATAATCTTTGGCATGGCCCCAGTCTCTTCTTGCATCTAAGTTACCTAAATACAAAGTGTCTTGTAAGCCCTGGGCGATTGCTGCTACACCACGGGTAATTTTTCGGGTTACAAAAGTTTCACCTCTTAAAGGGCTTTCATGGTTAAAAAGAATACCATTACATGCAAACATGTCGTATGCCTCGCGGTAATTTACTACTGTCCAGTAAGCGAATAATTTAGCCACTCCATATGGACTCCTTGGATAAAAAGGAGTGGTTTCTTTTTGGGGAACTTCTTGTACAAGCCCGTACAGTTCTGAAGTGGAAGCTTGATAAAATTTGGTTTTCTTTTCCATCTTTAAGATTCGAATTGCTTCCAATAATCTTAAAGTGCCTATACCATCCGCATTAGCTGTGTATTCGGGAGTATCAAAACTCACTTTTACATGACTCATGGCAGCCAGGTTATAAATTTCATCTGGCTGTGTTTCCTGAACTATTCGAATTAAATTGGTGCTATCCGTCAGATCTCCATAATGCATTTTAAAGTTGCCGTTTTCTTCATGAGGATCTACATAGAGATGGTCTACTCTGTATGTGTTTATTAAGGATGATCTTCTTTTAATCCCATGAACCATATATCCTTTGTTCAATAGGAATTCTGCGAGGTATGCCCCGTCTTGGCCGGTGATACCGGAAATCAAAGCCGTCTTCATATTTGAATGTTTTGTAATTGGGAATGAGTTTAATTGCGCAGGAAGCTGCAATTAATTGGGGATAGTTTAGACTAGTGGTAAACGTATTTCATTCCCGAAAGTGAAAGGTAATAAAAACCGGGCCTTCGGTTAAGGCCGGTTAAATGAGTTAAATAAGATTTCATTAGGTAAGTATATTTCTTCAATAAACAATTTTCCAGAGTTCTTATTGCAGAGATAGTTCTTTTGAGAAAGTTGTTTGTCTTCCGAGTATACTTTCTTCTCTATCTATTTCTGCTATCAAAATGTATCCAAGGGATGGCAGATTAACCTTTACGGAAGTGTTTTTAAGCGTTAAAATATGACCATCGATTGAATATGCAGGCGGGTCCACCACTTTTGGTGAATCTTCAACGTCCACACTGGTTTTTTCAATGCGTATATTCTGATGATCATTGATAAAGTTCATTATAATATTGATTTCTTCATCTTTAATAATCGCAGGAACTCCTTTCCAGTAAACCAAATTTAGAACATTTTCTAATTGTTTAACGTCCAGGATTTTTTCTTCACTTATTCGCACAAACACATAAGAATTGAATAATGGCTCAATCACCAATTTGTTTTTTCTGATTTGTTGTATTTGCTTTCGATTTTGTGGACAAAAATTTTCTATTTTTTTCTTTGTCAATAATGCGGAGACTTTTTTCTCGCATTTTGGTTTTGTGTAAACCAAATACCAATTCTTCTGCATAATTTTTCTTTTTAAAAATGAAAATTGCAGCTTATCAAAGGAAGGAACTTAATACTTCAGGATGTGCAGGGCTTCGCCGCTCTCGCTTACATCCAAATGTATTGAGTCAGGTGGTTTTTCATAAGACGAATCGATTTTAAG